>JAHCKU010000209.1 GCA_026125625.1 Burkholderiales bacterium
TATCTGGCCACTCGCAGCTATTCCCCGCCCATGGTCGGACCGGTGTTCGGCATGACGTTCGGACCAGGACAGGAAGCGCGCAGTTTCGTCGGCGCCGCCGGCAGCGCCACCATGCGCCAGCGCATCCTGGAAATCTACTACGAGATCACGGTGCGTTTCGACGACGGTCGCTTCGCCCTGATCGAGCAGGACGATGCCAGCGGGCTGCGTGTGGGCGATCGCGTGCAGGTGGTGGACAATCGGCTGCAACCGGCGCCTGCAGCCAGCAGTCAGCCATAAGTCGAAGCGGCAGTCCGGCGCTGCGCGATAAAAATCGCGCAAACTTTACGCGGTGCGTCGCAGGAGCCGCCAGCAGCGGTGGATACGCCGATTGCGAAAATCCTCGGGTACGCTGCGCGCCGAAATCTCCTCGGCCGCGAGCACGGCCGGCACACGCTCCAACCTGAAGCTACGCAGATTGTTCGAGAAGTACAGCACGCCACCCGGGGCCAGCAGCCGCGCACACCGCTCCAGCAGCAGCGGGTGATCGCGCTGCACGTCGAACACCTGCTGCATGGCCTTTGAGGCGGAGAACGCGGGCGGGTCGAGCACGATCAGATCGAAGCTGCGCCCGGCTTCCACCGCCTGCTCCAGCCAGCGCAGGACGTCGGCCCGCTCCAGGCTATGCCGGTGCCGATCGACGGCGTTGAGCGCGAGGTTGCGTGCAGCCCATTCCAGATAGGTATTGGACAGATCGACGCTGACTGATGACGATGCCCCGCCTCCGGCGGCGTATACGGTGAAGCTGGCGGTGTAGCAGAACAGATTGAGAAAGGCACGGCCCCGTGCCTCCTCCGCCACCAGCGTGCGCGTGTTGCGATGGTCCAGGAACAGGCCGGTATCGAGATAGGCGTGCAGGTTGACCAGAAAGCGGTGGCCGCCCTCGTTGACCACGAAATCCTCGCCGTGCACTCCGGTCTTCTGATGCTGCTCGCCGGCGTGGCGTCGCGAGCGTAGCTTGAGGACCACGGCATCGCCTTCCATCTCCAGCACGCGCGCGACCGTGGCGTGAATCTGCGCCAGAAACTCCGGCGCACCCACCTGCCCCATATCACTGCCCCGATCATAGGCCTGAAGATGCGCGTGCGTGCCGTAGATGTCCACTGCAAAAGCGAATTCCGGAATGTCCCGATCATAGATGCGGAAGCACTCGATGCCGCGCCGTCGTGCCCATTTGCGCCAGTGCCGCGCGTTCCTGGCCAGCCGGTTGGCGAAATCCTCCAGGGCCATGCCGGCCTCAGATGCGCCTGCCGCTGCTTGCCAGCGCGATCCCGCCGAATACCAATGCCATGCCGGCCGCGTGATGCAGCTGCGGACGCTCGCCGAGGAACAGCGCCGAGAGCAGGATGCCGAACACCGGCATGAGGTGGATGAACACACCGGCGCGATTCGGTCCCACCTGGGCAACGCCGCGGTTGAAGCACAGGTTGGACAGGATCGAAGGGAACAGGCCGTAGTAGACGAAGGTCAGCGCCACCGCCGGCGAGAGCGTGAAGTGGCGGCCGGACGCGATCTCCACCGCATACGCCAGGGCCAGCGGTGGCAGGCCGAAATACACGATGCAGGCCAGGAACGGCAGGCCGCTCAGCTCGCGCGGCCGCCAGCGCAGCAGCACGGTGTAGAAGGCCCACAGCACCATGGCCACGAACAGCCAGACGTCGCCCTGATTGAAACGCAGTTGCCGCAAGACTTCGAGCCTGCCCTGCGAAACGATGACGATCACGCCCAGCAGCGACAGCACCACGCCCAGGCTCTGCCGCGGTCGCGCCTTCTCACCCAGCAGCAGCCAGGCAATGGGGATGATGAGCACCGGAATCACCGAATTGAGCAAGGTGCCGTTGGTGGCGGTGGTCCACTGCAGGCCGATGTAGCACAGCGTGTTGAACAGGGTCACGCTGAGCAGCCCGAGCAGCGCCAGCGCCGGCCATGTGCGGCGGATCACCGGCCAGTGTGTGCGCAGGTCGCGCGCCACGAAGGGCAGCAGAATGATGCCGGCCAGCGCCCAGCGCCAGAAGCTCATCGCCACCGGTGGAATGTCGAAGCGCATGGCACGTCCGATGACCATGTTGGCGGCCCAGAACAGCGGCGCCAGGGTCAGCAGCAGGTAGGGTGAGGTCCGCATCAGGCGCGGCCAGCCCGACCGTCTGCCGCGGCCACGCAGCCGTGCCGCGCGGGCATCAGTTCAGGCGCGCGGCATTGCGCCGCAGCTCGATCAGATGGCCGCGGATCTCTTCGGCATCGTTCGCCGCCGGTGACAGCTGCAGGTACTTCTCGAGATCGGTCACCGCGGCGCGGAAGCACTCCAGCTCGACGTAGGCCATGCCGCGGTCGCGCACCTCGGCGGCATCCTCGGGCGCCACCATCAGCAGCCAGTGCATGACGGGCAGTGCGCGCAGGTAGTCCCGCTTCTCGAGGTGGATGGCCTTGAGATTGCGCAGCATGCGCGCCAGGATCTGCTTGTGACCGGCCGCGGTCAGCATACCCGCGACGATGGCGCGCGATACTTCGCCGCCGCGCACCTCGCGCAGCCGCTGCTGCAGATCCTTGATGGTCAGCGACATGCCGCCCGAGTAGACATCGAGCACCACCAGCCCCTGCTGCAGCGGGCACTTCACCAGGAAGTGGCCGGGAAACGGCACGCCCTGCAGCGGAAGGCCGATACGCCGGCCAATCTCCATGTACAGGATGCTCAGCGAGATGGGAATGCCGATGCGGCGTTCGAGCACGTCGTTGAGATAGCTGTTGCGCGGATCGTAGTAGTCCTCGGCGTTCGGGCCGAAACCCTGCTCCCGGAACAGGAACTGGTTGAGCGCACCGATGCGTGTCGCGATGGGATCCTCACTGTCGAGACGTTCACCCAGAGAGCGTGCGAGCGATTCGATGCGCGTGAGATAGTGCTCGATGGCGAGGTCGGCATACGCGCTCTTGGCGATGAGCAGCGCGCCTTCGGCCAGATTGATCTGTTCGTCGGGAAGCGCGACCAGATGCGCGAAGCGCTCATCCAGCGATGGCGGACGCGTCGACGCGGGTTGCTGCATCAGTCGTGCTTGGCGACCACGGGCGGCAGGAACAACGCCGCGATCTGCTGCGGGCGGCGCTTGCCATGCTGCGAGGTTGCAGCCGCAGCGCTGCCGAACAGGGCTGCTTGCGGCTGCGTCGGTGCCTGCGTCGGCGCTGTCGGGCGGCTTGCCGCCGCCTGGCTGACGTGGCGTACAGGGGCACCGAAGGCATCGACTGGCAGCGGCTGCATCGGGATGCGCTTCTTCAGCAGCTTCTCGATGCTCTGCAGCAGATCCTGCTCGTCCGGGGATACCAGCGAGATCGCCTCGCCGGTCATGCCGGCACGGCCGGTGCGGCCGATACGGTGGATGTAATCCTCCGCATTGGGCGGCAGCTCGTAGTTGATCACGTGCGGCAGCTGTTCGATATCCAGACCGCGTGCGGCGATGTCGGTGGCCACCAGGATCTGCACCTTGCCGTCCTTGAAGTCGGCCAGGGCCTGCATGCGCTCCCCCTGGGTCTTGTCACTGTGCAGGGCACTGCAGTTGAAGCCGTCGCGTTCCAGCTGCCGCGACAGACGGTTGGCCGACAGCTTGGTGCTGGTGAACACCAGCACCTGGCGCATGTCGCGCGAGCGCACCAGATTGGCGAGCAGCTCGCGCTTGCGCAGCGGATCGACCTTGAAGGCCGAATGCGTGACCAGCTCCGCCACGGTATTGCGTGCCGCCACCTGAATGCGCACGGGCGAGCGCAGCACCTGATCCGCAAACTTGCGGATGTCATCCGGAAAGGTGGCGGAGAACATGAGGTTCTGGCGCTGCGCCGGCAGCAGCGCGATGATGCGCCGCAGATCGGGCAGGAAGCCCATGTCGAGCATGCGATCGGCTTCGTCCAGCACCAGGATCTGCACCTGCGACAGGTTGGCGCAGCGCTGCTGCACCAGGTCGAGCAGGCGTCCGGGGGTGGCCACCAGCACTTCGACTCCGGCCCGCAGCTCCTTCATCTGCGGGTCGATGGAGACCCCGCCATAGACGCAGGCCGAGCGCAGCATGGTGTGCTGGCCGTAGGTCCGCACGCTGTCCCACACCTGAGCCGCCAGCTCGCGGGTGGGCGCCAGGATCAGGGTACGCACCGGGTGGCGTGCGGGCGAGACGCTGTTGTTGGCTTGCGGCAGGAGGCGTTGCAGGAGCGGCAGGGTGAACGCCGCCGTCTTGCCGGTGCCGGTCTGTGCACCAGCCATCACGTCCTGCCCGAGCAGGATCGGTGGAATTGCCTGTTCCTGGATGGGGGTGGGCTGTGTATAGCCCTGCTCCTCGACTGCGCGGAGCAACTCGGCCGCCAGGCCGAGATCACTGAACTGCATGCGTGTATCGAACTCCTGTGCGATGCGGGCGCATTTCTGGACGGGTGTCCACGCCTGTCGGACGGCTCCGCCCCGCATCCGTGGCCCGGATCATACTCCTTTCGCCGCCTGCAGGCAGCGCTTTCCGCCTTGCGGGACAAGGGCTTCCGGACCCGGTCAGCCCGGCTCGACCGCTTCCCGGTAGGCGTGCCAGGTAGCATGGCCGATCAGCGGCAGCGCCACGATCAACCCCAGGTAGAAGGTGGCGAATCCCGCGGCGATCAGCACGACGATGATCGCCGCCCACAGCAGCATGGGAGCCAGGTTCAGGCGCAGGGCGTTGAAGCTGGTGATCATCGCGGTGAGCGCATCCATGCCGGGACGGTCGAGCAGCATCGGCAGCGAGATCACGCTGGTGGAGAACACCAGCAGCGCAAATCCGAATCCCGCCGCCAGGTAGACGAGCAGGAACACGATGCCGTTCTCTGAGGTGACGATGTCGCGCAGCAGGGTCTGCATGGACGGCATGCCGCCTTCGAAGAACAGCGCGACCACCACCACCGAGACGCGGATCCAGACCGCCATGAGCAGTATGAGGATGATGGTGTAGAAGCCGATCGCCGGCGCGTTCGTACGCCCCGCCGTCAACGTCGCGCGCAGCGCGACCCGTTCGCCCCGCTCGCGCCGGCGGCTCACGTCGTACAGTCCCATGGCCAGGTAGGGACCGACCAGCAGGAAGCCGGTCGCCAGGGCGAGCTCATAGGCAGCCCGTCCGACGAAATGGCCGAGGATCAACCCCATGGCGGCAAGCGCACTGCCGTAGAACAGGCCGGCCGCGGGCGCGGCACGCAGGTCGTCGGCACCCTTGCGCAGCCAGCGCCACGGCGCGTTCGTCGCAAGCGCACGCACCCGTGGAAAGCGGTATTCCTGGATGTCCCCTGCCGGATTCTCCATCGGCATTCTCCCCCCTGTAATATTCTTGTCGTCGCGTCGGACGTTGCGCGGATTCTACGTCCGCGCCCAGTGATGTGCACCCGCCGACGGAGCACATCATCATGCCGACAAGACCGGCATCCAACGCTATCCCTTCCCTTCCAGCTGCGTCCAGCGTTCGAGCGCAAGAAGCAACTCCTCCTCGATCTGCTCGTAGCGCGCCTTCACGCGCTTGAGTTCCGCGGGATCGGCCTTGTACAGCTCCGGGTCGGCCAGGCGCGCGCCGAGTTCCTTCTGCTCGCGCTCGAGCTGTTCCATACGCGCCGGCAGTGCCTCGAGCTCCTTCGCCTCCTTGAAGCCGAGCTTCGCCGCCCGCGCGAGACGGGTCGGTGCGGGTGTCGGTTTGCGTTCCACCTGGATCGGCGCCTCTGTTGCGCGCTGCGCGGCACGCAGCTGCTGCACGCGCTCCCATTCTTCATATCCGCCGGGATTGTCGATCCATGTGCCGTTGCCATCCCAGGCGATGACCTGAGTCACGACGTTGTCGAGGAATTCCCGGTCGTGGCTGACCAGCAAAACGGTACCCGCATACTCCTGCAGCAATTCCTCCAGCAGCTCGAGCGTCTC
>JAHCKU010000021.1 GCA_026125625.1 Burkholderiales bacterium
CGGCGGAACAGGGCAAGACCTTGGCGGATGCCGAAGGCGACGTATTCCGCGGCCTGGAAGTGGTCGAGCATGCCGCTGCCATAGGCAATCGCCAGCTCGGCGAGCTGGCGCACAACGTGGCCGGCGCTGTCGACACCTATACACGGCTGCAGCCGTTAGGGGTATGTGCCGGCATCACGCCGTTCAACTTCCCGGCAATGATTCCCTTGTGGATGTTTCCGATGGCCATCGCCTGTGGCAACACCTTCGTGCTCAAACCGTCGGAGCAGGACCCGATGGTGACCATGGAGCTGGTGAAGCTGGCGCTCGAAGCCGGCATCCCCAAAGGCGTGCTCAACGTGGTGCACGGCGCCGCCGAAGTGGTCGATGCGCTCTGCGACCACCCCGATATCAAGGCGATCTCGTTCGTCGGCTCGACCAGGGTCGGCACGCACGTATATCAGCGTGCATCGCTGGCCGGCAAGCGCGTGCAATGCATGATGGGGGCGAAGAACCATGCGGTCGTGCTGCCCGATGCACGCAAGGAACAGACACTCAACGCCCTGATCGGTGCCTCGTTCGGTGCCGCCGGCCAGCGCTGCATGGCCGTGTCGGTGGCGGTGCTGGTGGGCGAGGCGCGGCAGTGGATTCCTGATCTGGTGGCCAAGGCCAAGGCATTGAAGATCGGCCGCGGTCAGGACAATCCTGATCTCGGGCCCGTGGTGTCGTGCGCGGCGAAGGAGCGCATCGCATCGCTCATCGCCCGCGGCGTGGAGGACGGTGCCGTCCTCGAACTGGATGGCCGCACACCTTGGCTGCCCGACACTCTGCACCAGGGCAATTTCATTGCGCCGACGATCTTCTCCGGCGTCAAACCCGGCATGGCGATCTACGAGCAGGAGATCTTCGGTCCCGTGCTGTGCCTGATGGAAGCGGCAACGCTGGACGAGGCGATCGCGCTGGTCAACGCCAATCCGAACGGCAACGGCACGGCGGTGTTCACCCAGTCGGGTGCGGCAGCACGCAAGTTCGAAGACGAGATCGACGTCGGCCAGGTCGGCATCAACGTGCCCATCCCTGTGCCGGTGCCCATGTTCTCCTTCACCGGCTCGCGCGCCTCCAAGCTCGGCGATCTGGGACCGTACGGCAAGCAGGTGGTGCTGTTCTATACCCAGACCAAGACCGTGACGGCGCGCTGGTTCGACGATGACGTTTCCACCGGCGTCAACACCACCATTTCATTGAAGTGAAACTGCCACGCCACTGCTGCCCAGGCACCTTCTCGCGCTTGCGGGAGAAGGCGAGGGGTGAGGGTGTGCGCGCTGTGACCGCCCCTCGCCCCAACCCTCTCCCGCAAGCGGGAGAGGGGGAATGCGTGGAGCAACTGCAGTGAACTTCGAGCTATCCGAGGAACAGCGCGCCTTCCAGCGGGCGGCACACGACTTCGCGCAGCAGGAGCTGGCGCCGCATGCCGGCGCGTGGGACGCTCATGCGCATTTCCCGCGTGCTGCCATCGAGCACGCCGGTACCCTTGGCTTCTGCGGGCTGTACGCCAGCAGCGACCACGGCGGTCTTGGACTGTCGCGGCTGGATGCGACCCTCGTTTTCGAAGAGCTGGCAGCGGCCTGCCCATCGACCGCCGCCTTCATCACCATCCACAACATGGCCACATGGATGGTGACCGCCTTTGCGCGACCCGACGTCGCGGGCCATTGGGGACCGCCGTTGACCAGCGGGCAGGCGCTGGCGTCGTACTGTCTGACCGAACCGGGTGCAGGGTCCGATGCTGCATCGCTCAGGACGACCGCCAAACGCGACGGTGATCACTACATCCTGAACGGCAGCAAAGCCTTCATCTCCGGCGCCGGCGCGACCGACGTGCTGGTGGTCATGGCGCGCACCGGCGAGGCCGGCGCGAGCGGTATCTCGACGCTGCTGGTGGCCGCCGACAGCCCTGGCATCCAGTACGGCAAGAAGGAAGAGAAGATGGGCTGGAACAGCCAGCCCACGCGCACCATCAGCTTGGATGGCGTGCGTGTTCCTGCCGCGCACCTGCTGGGTCGGGAAGGCGATGGTTTCAGAATCGCCATGAAGGGGTTGGATGGCGGGCGCATCAACATCGCCACGTGCTCGGTCGGGGCGGCGCAGGGTGCACTGACGGCAGCGCAGCGCTACATGCGCGAACGCCGCCAGTTCGGCAAAGCGCTCGCCGACTTCCAGGCATTGCAATTCAAGCTGGCCGACATGGCCACCGAGCTGGTGGCCGCACGCCAGATGGTGCGGCTGGCTGCAGCCAAGCTCGATGCCGGTCATGCCGATGCCGGGGTCTACTGCGCAATGGCCAAGCGCCTGGCTACCGATATCGGCTTCGAAGTCTGCAACCAGGCACTGCAGATCCACGGCGGCTACGGCTACATCCGCGAGTACCCGCTGGAGCGTCTGCTGCGCGACGTGCGCGTACATCAGATCCTCGAAGGGACCAACGAGATCATGCGAGTGATTGTCGCGCGCCGCATGTTGCAGGACCACGCGACGGAGACCATACGATGAACACTCCCTATCCCGGCCTGGTGCTGGACAAGCGCGACCATACCGCCGTGGTGACGCTGAACAACCCCCCGGCCCATACCTGGACCGAAGACAGCCTGGCTGCATTGAAGAGGCTGGTACTGGATCTGCAGTCCGATCGTGCAGTCTATGCGCTGGTCATCACCGGCAGCGGCGAGAAATTCTTCAGCGCCGGCGCCGACCTCAAGCGCTTTTCTGCAGGCGACAAGGGCGTAGCCGCCACGATGGCGCGCCGCTTCGGCGAAGCCTTCGAAACCCTGGCGGCGTACCGCGGCGTCAGCATTGCCGCGATCAACGGCTACGCCATGGGTGGCGGCCTCGAATGCGCGCTGGCCTGCGACCTGCGCGTGGTCGAGGAGCACGCGGCGATGGCACTGCCCGAGGCGTCGGTCGGTCTGCTGCCCTGCGCCGGCGGTACGCAGTGGCTAGCGTGGACGGTGGGTGAATCCTGGGCCAAGCGCATGGTGCTGCTGGGTGAGCGGGTCGATGCGGCGACGGCATTGCGCATCGGTCTGGCGGACGAAGTCGTTGGCCGCGGGCAGGCGCTGGAACGGGCATTGGCGATGGCGGAGCTGGTGGCGCGCCAAAGCCCGAGCGCGATACGTGCATGCAAGCAGCTGATTCAGGCGGCGCGGGCCGGTGCGCCGGCTCAGGCACTGGCCGCAGAGCGGGAAGCCTTCGTCGGCCTGTTCGATACCGAAGATCAGCGCGAAGGCGTTGCCGCGTTCCTCGAGAAGCGCGCACCGCAGTGGCGCAATGGCTGAGGCGACGATGGGAAACCCGGCGGCCGTCCTGTTCGACACACTGCAGACGATCAGCGGTCATCGCTTCGGCCGGGCCACGCTCAATGCGCCTGCCAGCCTCAACGCCTTGCCGTTGCAGATGGTCGATCTGTTGACGCCGCAGCTTGCTGCCTGGGCCGATGATCCGGACGTTGCCGGTGTCATGCTCGACGCGGCGGGCGACAAGGCCTTCTGCGCCGGTGGTGACGTAGTCGGCCTGTATCACGCAATCCGCGCGACACCGCCGGGCCAGGTACCCGCCGAGGCTGCCACCTTCTTCGAGAAGGAGTATCGCCTCGACTATCGGATCCATCGCTATCCCAAACCACTGCTGTGCTGGGGGCACGGCATCGTCATGGGTGGCGGCGTGGGCCTTCTGGCTGGTGCATCACACCGCGTGGTGACACCGAAGACGCGTTTGGCCATGCCGGAGATCGGCATCGGTCTCTATCCGGACGTGGGCGGTAGCTGGATCCTGCCGCGCATGCCGGGACGCACGGGACTGTTCCTGGCGTTGACCGGCGCGCCGCTCAATGCCGCGGATACCCGCTTTGCCGGCCTGGCTGATGTGGTGTTGCGGCACGAGGACCGCCATACCGTGCTGGCCGCCATCGCCGCCACGGCGTGGCAGGGCGAACGTGATACCGACGCGGGGCGCCTGAGCGATCTGCTGCGACGCCTGGCGCTGGACGTGGAGCTGCCGCCGTCACCACTGCGTACCCATCTGGATCGCATCGATGCACTGATCGGTTACGATCTTCTCGCAGACGTGGCGCCGCGTCTGGCTGCTCTCGCAGATGATCCGGATCCCTGGCTGGTCCAGGCCGGTGCCACGTTCGCCAGGGGCTCGCCCACGTCGGCGGTGCTGAGTGTCGAACTGCAGCGGCGCGCGCGGCACCTGTCGCTGGCCGATGTCTTCCGGCTGGAGTGGCAGGCGTCAGTGGGCTGCTGCATGCATCATGATTTCGCGGAAGGCGTGCGCGCCCTGCTGGTCGACAAGGACAAGCAGCCGCGCTGGCAGCCGGCGCAACTGGCGGACGTGACACCCGAGCTGATCGACGCCCATCTGCAATTGCACCACGACGGTACCCATCCGTTGGCCGATCTGGCCTGAAGATTTTTCTGGAGACACGAACATGTCCGAACGACCGCGCATCGCCTTCATCGGCCTGGGTCAGATGGGTGCGCCCATGGCGGTGAACCTGTCCAAAGGCGGGTTCGACGTGCATGCCTTCGATTTGAGTACGGCCGCGATCGACAAAGTGCGGGCGCAGGGCCTCGTGGTGGCGGCATCGGCGCAGGCGGCGACAGAAGGTGCGCAGATCGTCATCTCCATGCTGCCGGCAAGCCGCCACGTCGAAGCCCTGTATCTCGGCGACGAGGGGCTGCTATCCCGACTGGCCGCCGGAACATTGATCATCGACTGCAGCACGATTGCACCGGCTTCCGCTCAGCGCGTCGCACAGGCAGCCGCCGAGCGCGGCCTGGCAATGATCGATGCGCCGGTTTCGGGTGGCACCGCAGGCGCCTCGGCCGGCACGCTGACCTTCATCGTCGGCGGCGAGGGCGGGACGCTGGAGCGTGCACGGCCGGTGCTGCAGGCAATGGGCAAGAACGTGTTCCACATGGGTGCGGCCGGCGCCGGACAAGTCGCCAAGCTGTGCAACAACATGGCGCTGGGCGTGATCATGGCGGTCACCGGAGAAGCCATTGCGCTGGGTGTTGCGCACGGACTGGATGCGAAGGTGCTATCGCAGATGATGGCAGTGAGCACCGGGCGCAGCTGGGCCACGGAGGTCTGCAATCCCTGGCCCGATGTGCTGGAGAACGCGCCGGCGTCGCGCGGTTACAGTGGTGGCTTCGGCAGCGATCTGATGCTCAAGGACCTCGGACTCGCGGTGGAGGCAGCGATGGGGGTCGGCGCCACCATCCCGCTCGGAGAGCTAGCCCGCAATCTGTACGCCATGAACGGCCGGGCGGGACGCGGCGGGCTGGACTTCTCGAGCGTGGTGAAGCTGTTCTCGCGCGAGCCTTGACCCCTCGACCGATGAGCCACGCCGAGGCGGTGGCCGCCGGAGGCGCGTCGGCGGCACCGTGCCCCGCGACGCTCAGGCTGATGTGCGCAGCATCCTGGCGGCGCTGACCATGTTGGTCAGTGCGGGAATCACCTCGGCCCACTGGCGTGTCTTCAGCCCGCAATCCGGGTTGACCCACAGCTGCGCCGCCGGGATCACCGCGCGCGCCTTCTCCAGCAGCGCGACCATCTCGCCGGCGTCGGGTACGCGCGGCGAATGGATGTCGTAGACGCCCGGCCCGATCTGGTTCGGATACCTGAAGTCGTCGAAGGCATCGAGCAGCTCCATGTCGCGAGCGCGAGGTCTCGATGGTGATGACGTCCGCATCCATGTCGGCGATCGACGCGATGATGTCGTTGAACTCCGAATAGCACATGTGGGTGTGGATCTGGGTCTCGTCGCACACGCCGTTGGCCGTGATGCGGAAGGACTCCACGGCCCAGTCCAGGTACGCCTTCCACTGCGACTTGCGCAGCGGCAGGCCTTCGCGCAGCGCGGCCTCGTCGATCTGGATCACCCGCACGCCGGCCTTCTCGAGATCGAGCACCTCCTCGCGGATGGCCAGTGCCAGCTGCTTGCAGGACGCCGAGCGCGGCTGGTCGTCGCGCACGAAGGACCAGTTGAGGATGGTGACCGGGCCGGTAAGCATGCCTTTCATCGGCTTGCTCGTCAGCGACTGCGCGTAGGTGATCCACTCCACCGTCATGGCGCGGGGGCGGCTGATGTCGCCGAACAGGATCGGCGGCTTCACGCAGCGCGAGCCGTAGGACTGCACCCAGCCGAACTGGCTAAAGGCGTAGCCCTCGAGCTGTTCGCCGAAGTATTCGACCATGTCGTTGCGCTCGGCTTCGCCGTGCACCAGCACGTCAAGACCCAGCTTTTCCTGCTCGTGCACGCTGCGCTCGATCTCGGCCTTCATCGCGGCCTGGTAACCCGCGAAATCCAGGCGGCCGGCCTTGAACGCGCTGCGCGCATGGCGGATCTCGACGGTCTGCGGGAAGGAACCGATGGTGGTGGTCGGGTAAGGCGGCAGCTTCAGCAACGCCGCCTGCTTCGGCGCGCGTTCGGCATAGGGACTCTTCCGCCGTCCCAGATGAGCGTCCAGCTTCGCGACGGCGGCTTGCACTGCCGGATTGGTCACGCGCGGCGAAGCTCGGCGCGCAGCGAGCGCAGCCTGGTTCGCGGCCAGCGCATCCGCCGCTGCCGCGCGGCCTCCACGCAAGGCCGTGGCCAGCACCGCGAGCTCGCCGAGCTTCTGCTGCGCGAACGCCAGCCAGGACTTGACCTCGGCATCCAGCGTCTGCTCGCTCTCCAGATCCACCGGCACGTGCAGCAGCGAGCACGAGGGTGCAATCCACAGGCGATCACCCAGGCGCTGCGCCAGCGGCTCCAGCCAGTCCAGCACCGCCGTCAGGTCGGTCTTCCAGATGTTGCGGCCGTTGATCACACCTAGCGACAGCACCTTGTGCGCAGGTAGCAGATTGATCAGCGGCAGGACGTCGTCGCGCCCGTTGACCGCATCGATGTGCACGCCCGCCACCGGCAGGTTGGCGACGAGGTACTGGTTTTCCTGCAGCTGGCCGAAGTAGGTTGCCAGCAGCAGCTTGATGCGGCAGCTCTTGAGCTGGTGATAGGCAGTGTTGAACGCATGCTGCCAGTCGGCATCGAGCTCGGTGACGAGCAACGGCTCGTCGATCTGCGCCCATTCGGCGCCGTGGGCTGCCAGCGTCTCCAGCAGCTCGGCATAGACCAGCAGCAGGCGCGGCAGCAACGCCAGCTTGTCGGAGCCGTCCTTGGCCTTGCCGATGGCCAGATAGGTCACCGGGCCGACGATGACCGGCTTGGCCTTCACGCCCTGCGCTTTCGCTTCGGCAAGCTGCGCGAGCAGGCGCGAGGCATCGAGCTCGAACTGTGTGCCCGCGGTGAACTCGGGGACGATGTAGTGGTAGTTCGTGTCGAACCACTTGGTCATCTCCCCGGCGGCCACGGCGCCGCAGCAGTCTGCATGGGCCGCGCCGTCCTGCGCCGAGCGGCCGCGTGCGACGCGGAAATAGTTGTCCAGCGAATCGCCGTGGAAGCCGTGCACGCGCTCGGGCAGGTTGCCCAGCATGAAGCTCATGTCCAGCACGTGGTCATAGAACGAGAAGTCGCCCACCGGCACCAGATCGAGGTTCATCTGATCGTTCCAATGACGCTTGCGCAGCTGCGCGCCGGCATCCTGCAAGGCATCACGCGAAGACTTGCCATTCCAGTACGACTCCAGCGCGAACTTCAACTCACGTTTGGCGCCGATACGGGGAAAGCCGAGGTTGTGGATCAGAGGCATGCGCGCTCCAGAGGAAAACGAAACGGATCGACGCATCCTAAGTGCTGGAGTTCGATGAAGTAAAATGTTCTTATCTCATCAATCAATGAATTTTGTTCATTGAACATGTTGGAGCGTATTCATCTCGCCATCGTGCAGGAAGTCGAGAAGCAGGGATCGCTGACCGCTGCCGCCGACGTCCTGTGCGTCACGCAATCGGCGCTGAGCCACAGCATGAGAAAGCTCGAGCAGCAGCTGGGGACGGACATCTGGCTGCGCGAGGGCCGCAGCCTGCGCCTGACGCAGGCGGGCCAATACCTGCTGGCCGTGGCCAACCGGGTGCTGCCCCAGTTGGACCTCGCGCAGGAGCGGCTACGTCAATTCGCGCAGGGTGAACGCGGTTCGCTGCGAATCGGGATGGAATGCCACCCTTGCTACCAGTGGCTGCTGAAGATCGTTTCTCCCTACCTTGCTGCCTGGCCCGACGTCGATGTGGACGTGAAGCAGAAATTCCAGTTCGGCGGGATCGGTGCCCTCTTCGGCTACGAGATCGATCTGCTGGTGACGCCGGATCCGCTGTTCAAGCCCGGGTTGAGGTTCGAGCCTGTGCTCGACTATGAACAGGTGCTGGTCGTCGCCCGCCATCATCCCCTCGCAACGGCCGCCTACGTCAAGCCGCGGCAGCTGACGCAGGAGATGCTCATCACCTATCCCGTCGCGACGGACCGCCTGGACATCTACAACCAGTTCCTGCTGCCCGCAGGCGTCACGCCCAAGCGCCACAAGACCATCGAGACCACGGACATCATGCTGCAGATGGTGGCGAGTGGCCGCGGCGTGACCGCCCTGCCGCGCTGGCTGGTGCAGGAGTATGAAAACAAGGTCGACGTGGTTCCCGTACGCCTGGGCCCGCGCGGCATCGCCAAGCAGATTTTCATCGGTGCGCGCGAGGTCGATCTCGACACAGACTATCTGCGGGCCTTCATCGAACTGGCCCGCAGCGCCAGCGAAAACCACTGATACGGATACGCCAGCACGAGATCAGCCGGCCGGTCCGCGCAAGTCGAAGAAGTGGGACCAGCAAGCTGGAGGAGCGTCACGGAGACGGTGGACGCGTCGGTTGCTGTGCCGGTACGCCGAACACTCGCGGCCCGCCGGGAAGACTTGCGTCGCTGTAGTCCGCACTGACGAAGATCAGATAGACGCAGCCGGCGAGCGTTGCCGCGAACACGGCGATGCCCAGCCACACGACGGGTTGCGAATACCAGGATTCGCGGCGCGGCGGATCACCGCGTGGCGACATGTCCACGCGTGGATAGATGAAGCACGTAGCCGGCGAGGACGTGGATGTCGTCGTCCGACAAGCGCGGCGTCCATGCCGGCATGTGCCCTTGGCGGCCATCGCGAATCGAGGTCTCGATCGCTGCCGGCGTGCCGCCGTACAGCCAGACGTCATCGCTCAGGTTCGGCGCACCGAGCTGCGAATTGCCTTTGCCTTCCAGCCCGTGACAGGCGCCACAGGTCGACTCGAAGGCCGTTTTGCCGGCCGCCGCGGCCGTCGCGTCGTGCGGCTGGCCGGACAGACCCAACACGTACTGGGTGAGATTCTTCACGACCTCTTCGCCGAGCGCGTTCCACGGCGGCATCATGCCCATGCGCCCATCGCGTATCGACGCCGTGATGTTCTCTCCGGTGTCGCCGTAGAGCCAATCGCCGTCGGTCAGATCCGGTATGCCGAGCAGAGGATTGCCGCGGCCGTCGCGGCCGTGACAGGCTGCGCAGTTGTCGACGAACAGGCGCTCGCCGAGCCGTTGCGCCTGGGCATCGGCGGCGACCGCTTCGACGCTCATCGCGGCGAGGCGCTTCATTACCGGCTCGAGCTTCCCGGCGTTGGCAGCCGTCGCAGAAGCCAGCGCTTTTCCCGACGTCCACTCGAGCATGCCCTCGTGCTTGCCGAATCCCGGATACAGCACGAGATAGCCGAACGCGAACAGATACATCGCAGCCGAGGCCACGATCCACCAGCCCGGCAGGCGGTGCATGCCCTCGCGCAGCACGCCGTGGGCCCAGACGTGGCCGGTCGTACCATCGGGCAATACCGGCACTTTGGCGTGCGGCGCCCACAGGAACAGCAGGAAGGTGACGCCGAGATTGAAGACGATCAGACCGATGACCCACCACGACCAGCCGCTGCTCATCGACGCTCCACCTCGGCGACGGACGGAATCGGATCGTTCACCCCTGCGGCGCCGTCCTGCATCGGCATACGCGCCAGGCGACCGAAGGTGTGCTTATGACGGGGCAGCCAGGCCCAGATCCAGATGCCGATGAACGTCGCCATCATCAGCACGATGAACACACCGACGAAGTGACCCCAGAGCGCGCTCACTGTGTATCCCCGCTCATCGATACGGCGGTAGCTTGCGGTACGTTGGCGATGCCGAGGCCCTGGAGATAGGCGACCAGGGCGTCGAGCTCCGTCTTGCCGTCGACCGCGGCAGCGGCGCCGGCAATGTCGGCATCGTCGTACGGATCACCGAGTCTGCGCAGCACGCGCATCCGCGCCGTGAGGTCGGCGCCATCGATCCTGGCCGTCGCCAGCCACGGATAGGCAGGCATGTTCGACTCCGGCACGACGGCGCGCGGATCCACCAGGTGCAGACGCTGCCAGTCATCCGAGTACTTGCCGCCCACGCGCGCGAGATCGGGGCCGGTGCGCTTGGAGCCCCACTGGAACGGCCGGTCGTAGACCGATTCCTCGGCGGTGGAAAAGGCACCGTAGCGCTGCGTTTCGAAACGCAGCGTGCGAATCATCTGCGAATGACAGAGGTAGCAGCCCTCGCGTACGTAAACGTCGCGGCCGGCCAGGCGCAGCGGATCGTAGGGTTTGACGCCGGCGGTGGCCTTGACGCCGCGTGCCTCGACGAATGTCGGCAGAAGCTCGGCGAGCCCGCCCAGCGACACCATGATCGCAATGAGGATGCCGAGCACCGCGGCGTGCTTCTCGATGAATTCGAAGTGGCGATAGGCCATCGGGCGCCCCTCAACCGACGGCCGGAAGCGGTGCCGGCGTCTGCCGCGATTCCGGCTCGGGAATCGGCACCGGCACCGGCTGGATGATCCGCTTGCGGGCATCCGCGGCCGTGTACCAGAGATTCCACGCCATCACCCACATGCCGAGCCAGATCAGGACGCCGCCGAACCAGCGCATCACGTACATCGGTTCGATCGCCAGCAGGCTGTCGAGGAAGGAGTAAGTCAGCGAGCCGTCGGCGCCCGTCGCGCGCCACATCATGCCCGCGGTCACGCCGGCGATCCACATCGCGATGATGTATAGCAGCGTGCCGGCAGTGTGCAGCCAGAAATGGAGCTCCATCGCCTTGTTCGAATGCATCTCGGGGCGGCCGAGCGCACGCGGCGCCATCGCGTACAGCGAACCGATCGTGATCATCGCGACCCACCCCAGCGAGCCCGAGTGCACGTGCGCGATCGTCCAGTCGGTGTAGTGCGACAGCGAGTTGACGGTCTTGATCGCCATCAGCGAGCCTTCGGTCGTCGACGCGGCGTAGAACACCAGCGCAAGCACCATGAACTTCGCCGCCGGATCGGACTTCAGGCGGTGCCACGCGCCGTTGAAGGTCAGCAGGCCGTTCGCCGCCGAGCCCCAGCTCGGCATCAGCAGCACCAGCGAAAAGGCCATGCCGACCGACTGCACCCAGTCCGGCAGTGCCGTGTACATCAAGTGATGCGAACCGGCCCACATGTAGATCGAAATCAGGGCCCAGAAGTTGACGATCGAGAAACGGTAGCTCCACAGCGGCTGCTGCGCCTGACGCGGCACGAAGTAGTACATCATGCCGAGGAAGCCGGCAGTGAGGAAAAACGCCACTGCGTTATGGCCGTACCACCACTGCACCATCGCATCGGCCACGCCGGCATAGATCGGGTAGGACTTGGTCAGCGAGACCGGCAGCGCGAGATTGTTGACGATATGCAGCAGCCCGACCGCGATGATGAACGCACCGTAGTACCAGTTGGCGACGTAGATGTGGCGGATGCGCCGGCGTGCCAAGGTTGCGAAGAACACCGCACCGAAACTGACCCAGACGATCGCGATGAGGATGTCGATGAACCACTCGGGCTCAGCGTATTCCTTGCTTTGCGTGATGCCGAGCGGCATCGTCAGCATCGCCAGCACACAGGCCAGCTGCCAGCCCCAGAACGTGAATTCGGCCAGATTTCCCCACGCCAGCCGGGTGTGGCCGGTGCGCTGCACGACGTAGTAACAGGTGCCCATCAGGGCCGAGCCGCCGAACGCGAAAATGACGCCGAAGGTATGATCCGGCCGGAGCCGGCTGAACGTCAGCCACGGAATGCCGAAATTGAGGCTCGGCCAAGCGAGCTCGGCAGCCGCGTACATGCCCAGCAGCATCCCGACGATGCCCCATACCGTCGCCGCCAGCAGGAACAAACGAACGACTTTGTCATTATAGTGTTCGACTACAGTCATCGAAGTCTCGAATGATTCTTTGCACCCGGGTCATTACGCTGTGCCAAGGCCGGGCCGATCTTATCTCGATTGAGTTCTGGTTACGACACCTTTGGTTGTAGGGAAATACAGCATGACCATGCGCGCAGAATGGGCGAGAACCAACACATTAACATGCTCGAGATGCACTTCCATGAGCAGGCCGGTGCGCTGCGCACGACGGCTTCGACTGCTGCGTCAACGGCATCCGTGTCGTGTGCAACCCACCCGGCCACGCCCGGCCGGTGCAGCGGAGGGAACCTGCCGTCGAGCCGGATCACGATTTCGTCACGACCGCCGGCATCGGCTTCTCGTTGACGACGAGTTGAAATACGTCGGGTCGACTGTAGTGGCCGGCTGCGTCGAAATCGAATTTGCCGCGGCCGATATCGGCGAGATCCAGGTCCGCGGTCAGGATCGTCTCGCCCTCGAAGTTCGGCCCTGCCAGCACCTTGCCCAGCGGGCTCACGATCGCGCTGCCCCCGCGCATCAATACCGCATCGGGTGAATCGCCGAGCGATACGCGCACGGACGCGGGAAGATCCGCCTTGCGCAGAAACTGGCACGCCGTCAGCACGAAGCAGCGCCCCTCCAGGGCAATGTGCTGCATCGACGGCAGCCAGGTGTCACGGTCGTCGGCGGTCGGCGCGCAGTAGAGCTGGACATTCTTGGCATACATCGCCATTCGCAGCATGGGCATGTAGTTCTCCCAACAGATCACCGACCCGATACGACCGTACGGACTGTCCACGACTGTCAGCGTGGAGCCGTCGCCGAAGCCCCAGATCATCCGCTCCATCGCCGTCGGCATGAGTTTCCGGTGCTTGCCGAGCAGCGCGCCATCGGGACCGAAGAACAGCACCGAACAGTAGCAGGTACCCAGTTCGCGTTCGATCACACCGATGACGAGATACACGCGATGCGCGGCCGCGGCTTCGCCCAGCCGCTGCGTGTGCGGTCCGGGGACATCGATCGCGGCATCGAGATAGAGGCGGAATTCCTCGCGCCCGGCCGGATCGCGCGCACCGACCACCAGGCCATAGTTCAATCCCTTCGGATAACCGACGATGAACGCTTCCGGAAACAGGACAAGCTTCGCGCCGTTGGCGGCGGCGTCCGCCGTCAGCCGGATCGCCTTGTCGACGCACGCGCTGCTGTCAAATGGCACGGAACCGGCCTGCACGACCGCGACACGGACTCTGCCATCTGTTGTCACTGAAGTCATCGAGATCTCCTTTGACTGTGCAAGGGAAGCACCAAACAAGTATCACGTGTGCTTTCCGCCTCGCAACTATTTCGTTGATCGCAGCGCCAGCCACCATCCGACAGGAAACAACGCGACCGTGACGTCCGCCGTGCGCGCGGGCAGCCACATCTGCGCGATCTCGAGAAACAGCAGCCATACGGTCACCACGATCATCCAGCCGCCGCCGCGCAGATGCATGCGCCGCCCCATGATCGCCAGGGCACCGGTCAGGAACGCCGCGCCGCACAGCGCCGCGAGGTTGTTGTCCATGGAACCGTCGAGCATCGCGGCGAAGGGAATCCAGTGCATTTTCCCGGGCGTATCGGCGAACTCGAACGGGCGCAGCGCATCCGCGGTGAACCACAGCATCGCCAGGAAGATCATCAGCGGACCCGCGCGCACCATGCCGGCACGCAGCACGGCCAGACCGAGCGTCAGCCCCACCAGCGAGCCGGCGAGCACGCTGACGGAGAGCGTCTGGCCGACCAGGAAGGGGCGCGCGGCGAGAGCGAATATCGTCACCCCGATCAGCACACTGCGCGGAAAGCGCAGCGACACCACCAGCACGGCCAGCAGCATGACCGACACCGCCATGGAGACGAACGACCAGACGTTGAACTGCGGATGCAGCAGCAGCGGCTTGAGCGCATCTTTGAAGTGCTGCCAGTCGATGGTCGGGACGAACGGCCACAGCCGCCAGCCGAGCCAGAACGCCAGCACCAGTGCCGACAGCGCCACCATGCGATCGCTGCCGACTGCCCAGCGCCGCAGCACGGCGTACACGGCCTTGCCGGCGATCAGTCCGATCACGGTACCGACCGCATTCCACAGCACGTCGGCCAGCGCGGCAGAGCGCGCAGGCACGAACACCTGCACCACCTGCAGCAGCAGCGCGAGCGCCAGTGTGGCCACGATGTAGAAGATCCGCCGTCCACGTGCGTATGACCGTCCTTGCGTGGCGATCACGATGGCCACGCCCATCGGCACGAACAGCAGCACGTTGCCGGCAACGTCGCTGAGCGAAGTCCACAGCTGCGGATATGCGAACAGCTCCTGCAGCGCGAGCTCGAGCGATCGCGGCATTGCGAAGCGGAACGGGTACAGCGAGCCGTAGGCGATCAGCGCCGCAACCAGCAGCAGCGGACCGGCGGAGATCGCTCCGACCGGCAGGGATCCTGCCTTCTTGTCGTTCACGGCAAGATTCCTCGCTGCGCTCGGAATGACACCGTGGATAGAAACGTCATCGTTGATACAAGCGTCATCTTGGATGGAATAGTCATTGTGGATGCAATCTTCATTGACTATGCAATGGTTGATTGCAGATATAAGCGTCGCCGGGCGCTGGGTGTCATCCCGCTATCTGGTATTTTTTTGTCATCCCGAGCCAAAGGCGAGGGATCCTGCTTCTCGAACCGCTGGTGCGAAGATTCCTCGCTGCGCTCGGAATGACACCGGAGCGGGGAATGGTGCGTCGGCTCGCTGCGCTCGGAATGAAGTCAACGGGCAGATGACACGTCGAGCTCACTCAACCCCGCCTTCAGCGCGCAGCCGTCCTCGTCCTGCAGTGCTGCCGCGTGCAGCGCGCGCAGCCGATGCGCGGCGTCCGGCTTGCCGGCAAGCGCATCGGCCGCCTGCATCAGCGCGTCGAAGCTGCGCCGCCCACGCTCGTAGGTCTCGCTGTAGCCCTTGAGCACGCGCGCGCACTCGGCCACTTCACACGCCAGATCGTAGTCCGTCAGCATGGTGTGCTCGATGCGCGCCAGCCAGGTGCCGATGTCGCGCATCTCTCTCGCGTAGCGCAGCGTCTTGCGACGGTAGCCGCCGAGGCGGCCGAGCAGCCACAAGGTCACGAACCCGCGCAGGCGCGCGGTACGGATGGTGCGCTTGCCGGCCAATCGGGTGACGGTGTTGCGTGCCCAGGGCGTTGCCAGCAGCCAGCGGCCGAAGGCCGGCGGCAGCACGTCGGCCACCTCCTGCACGCGCGGGTGCAGGAACTCGGTGACGTGCACGATCTGCCCGGGCGCCGCGCGCACCTCCTTGCGAAAGCGCTCGAAGCGTGCGGCGCGGGTCTTCAGATCGGCGACGCGCATGACGTCCTCGTACGCCATCCACAGCGCCAGGTAGCGTGCGGTCTCGCGCGTAGCGCGAAAGCCGCTGCGCTCGCCGCCGTAGCGTGCATCCAGCACCGCCACAGCGCGAACCCGCTGCAGATAGTCGTGCGCGTAGGCGAGATCCATATGGTCGACCAGCCTGCGTGCACCCTCGATCAGGAATGCATGCGCAGGCGCGGGAAAGGCCTGCCTGATCTCGGTCAGCAGCGCGTCGACCGCCGGATGGCGCACGCCGGCGGCTGTTGCTAGGGCGGCAGCCGATCCGGCTTCAGCGTTGCTGGCCGATGCCGCCGGCACGGCGTCGCCCTGCGTAGCGCGCGTATAGGCTGCCGCGAAGGCACGCAGGCTGGACTCGACCCCCACGCCGCCGCGACGGATCGCCGCCTCGAACGCCTCGCGCGCGAACGGCAGCACCTGCGCGCCGGCGAGCGCACCGAACAGCGATGCCGAAATCACGCTGCCATGTTCCTCGGCGAGGCTCGCCATGTCGAAGCACACGTAACGCCGGGCTGCGACCTTCGCCGCCGCATGCACTGCATCCGCGTCGGCGATGCCGTTGCCCAGCGCCGATTTCTCCAGGATGGCGTAGGCGCGGTGCGATGACGCGATCAAGGTGGTGCGATCCGGTGTGATCAGACCGCGCTGCATGGCGCGACCCGCTTCCATCAGCTCGGCAGCGATGACCACGTCCACGTCGCCGGGCGTGGGCATGAGCGCGAGCACCGGCGTGCCTGCTGCCTGCGTGGCCGAGAACAGCCCAGTGGAGAAGAGCTCGGCGTAGTAAACGGTTGCACCGGTGCGCTGCGCGACGCCGGGAACAGAGGTAGTCTGCACCAGCCAGCCGGCGTCCTCGGCCAGATCGACCAGCCAGTCGGCGAGCACGCCACCGCCCTGCCCGCCGATGGCGAGGATCGCGATGGAGATGCGCTGCGGATCAGCACTCATGCGCTTGCCCACACCACTCCGCACCACCTCCGGCCTTCGGCCGGATCTGACCACCCCGGCCGCTGCGCGGCCACCCCTCCTTGAAAAGGAGGGGAAGTCTTCCCCTCCTCATACGAGGAGGGGTGGCGCCGAAGGTGCCGGGGTGGTTCGCGTGCACCCCACACCACCCCCCGGGCTTCGCCCGGACCCCGCCTCGTGAGAGGCGGGGAAGACGATGCGCCAACGTTCCTCCCCTCCTCATCGAGGAGGGGTGCCGCCGAAGGCGGCGGGGTGGTTGGGCGCCGCAGGCGCCGGGGTGGTTGCATGAAACGAGCAGACCAGGCCTCCCGAGTCAGAATGCATATCGCTCCAGGCGCCGCGCCACGTGCCGCTGCAGTGCGCCGATCACCCTTGCGCGCACGCCGTTCCAGAAGCGCTCCCACGGCCCGGGGTGGTAGACGATCTCGGCACGCATGAAGGACGGACACAGCGCGGCGGCATGCGCGGCTTCCCCGCACAGGCCGCAACCCACGCAGCTGTCCTCGACGCGCGTGACCGGATCGATCCGCAGCGGATCGGGGTTGGGCGCGATGGTCAGCGACGGACAGCCGGACATGCGGATGCAGGCGTGATCGCCGGTACAGGTATCGGGATCGACCACGAAGCGCTCGCGCACCACGCGCTTGCCGTTGCGAATGGCCTGCTGCATGAGCGGCTTCACGCGCCGCTGCCTGTTCAGCATGCACTCGGACTGCGCGACGATCACCTTGTGCCCGGATTCCTTCGTGGTCAGCGCCGCACGCAGTGCCCGGCGCATCTGCTCGACGTCGTAGGTCCGCGTGATGGCGCGCACCGACTTCACGCCCACGCCGCGCACCGCCTGCTCGATGGGATTGTTGGTGCTGCGCGTGGCGTTCGCCGCGCGCGAGGACAGCAGATCCTGTCCCCCGGTGGCGGCGGAGTAACCGTTGTCGATGATCAGGGTCACGCCGTCGTTGCGGTTGAACACCGAGTTACCGATGCCGCTGGTCAGGCCGTTGTGCCAGAAGCCGCCGTCGCCCATGATGCTGATGGCGCGTTTGGCCGACGGCGTGTTGAAGGACGCCGCGCCGGCCGCGCCCAGCCCGTAGCCC
>JAHCKU010000210.1 GCA_026125625.1 Burkholderiales bacterium
CAGCGTAGCCGCAAGCTGACTCTGCGCCGCCTCGTTCTGTGCAGAATCGGCCCGCGCGACGCCTGGAAGCGTCACTGCACAGGGGGCCGCCAGCAGGAGGATGGCGATGCGTGATGCCCTGGCGAATGCCTCAACTTCCGCCCACCGAGGACGAAAGTAGCCAGGCAAGCATTTAAGGGAGTGCATCAGTTGGCCCAGCCGGTACGAAACGTCGTGGAAATGGAAGGCGTGTCCAAGGAATACGCATTGGGCGAGCATACGGTCACGGCCTTGCACGGGATCGACCTGGTCATCGAGGAGCGCGGCTTCGTTGCCATCGCCGGCCCGTCCGGCAGCGGCAAATCCACGCTGCTCAACCTCATCGGCTGCATCGATCGGGCTTCGAAGGGAGTCATTCGAATCGCGGGGCATGATGTCAGTCGTCGCTCCTCTCATGATCTGGCGTTGATACGTGCGCGAAATATCGGCTTCGTGTTCCAGACCTTCAATCTATTCCCGGTCCTCACTGCCGAGGAGAACGTCGAATATCCCTTGCTGCAGATGGAAGAGCTGGACGCGGCCGAACGGCGCCGGCGCGTTGCGCACTTCCTCAACGTCGTGCAGCTCGTCAAGTTCGCGCGTCATCGTCCGAATCAATTGAGCGGCGGGCAGCGCCAGCGGGTTGCCATCGCGCGCGCGCTGGTCACTCAGCCGGATATCGTGCTGGCCGACGAGCCGACTGCAAATCTCGATCACAAGACCGGCGAAGGAATCCTGGCGCTGATGCGCGATATCAACCGTCGTTTCGGCACCACGTTCATCTTCTCCACCCACGACCGCAAGGTCATCGACAGCGCCGACCGCCTGATCGGTATCGAGGACGGGCGCATTCGCTACATCGCGCTCAAGCGAGACGGCCGCTGGCATCCCATACGGCCGGCCCAGCCGACGGCGCCGGCAAGGACAGTCCAATGAACGAAGTCATCGTGCGCTCGATGCCGTCCGTACTGGTCGGCGGGCTCGTCTTATCCGTGATTTCCGCGGTGCACGCGGATCCGGTGCCCGCTGCCGGCACCTGCCCGTCGGCCGGTTGTGCCCAGCCTCGGGTGATCCGCTCCTATGCAGTGCCGCGTGAGGTCAGGGAGGCTCCCATCCTGCTCGCGGAAAACGTCGACAAGGCCGGCGACGTAGTCGATGAGATCGGCATGGAAGAAGAGGAAGACCTGCCGCTCGGGCGCGACGAGTTGTTCGGCACGATGCCGGATGGCCCGATGCCTGGAGGAAGCGAGGAGTCCGGGGCAGGCGTCGATGCCTCGCCTGCCAATCTCAGGAATTTCGTGCGCGGCTTCGTCGATTTCACACCCGCCTATACCTATGCTTCTCCCGGACACTGGTCGAGGGCAGTCGCTCGTACCCAGGTGGAGGCTCGCGGCAGTCTGGGCGCCTCGGCGAAGTGGAAGGCCAGCCTGCGCCTCGATGCCGATCCTGTCTACTACGGCAGCGACTTCTACCCGAGCGCGGTCAAGAAAGACCAGCGCCTCGAGTTACTGGTCAGGGAGACTTACCTCGATCTGGCCCTGCCCAGCAACTGGGAACTGAGACTGGGCCGCCAGCACGTGGTATGGGGCGAGGCGGTCAGCCTGTTTTTCGCGGACGTGGTCTCGGCGCGCGACATGCGCGACTTCATCCTTCCCGAGTTCGACGTCCTGCGTATCCCGCAATGGGCGGCACGTGCCGAGTACTTCGGCGATCGGATGCACTTCGAGCTGCTATGGGTGCCGTTTCCGTCGTACGACGACATCGGCAAGCCTGGCGCCGAGTTCTACCCGTTCCATCCGGCCGAGGTACCTGGCTTCCAGCAGGTGATGCTGGGAGACAAGCGTCCCGCCAACACCCTGGAGAACACCAACTACGGTGCACGCGTTTCCGGCCTGGTGAATGGGTGGGATCTGTCCGGCTTCTACTATCGAAGCAACAGCGTGGCCCCGACCCTGTACCGTGAAGTCGAGCTGGTGCCTACGCCGACGGTGTACTTCGAACCCCGGCACGATCGCATCTGGCAGCTCGGCGGAACCCTGGCCAAGGACTTCGGCAGCGTGGTGCTGAAAGGGGAGATGGTATACACGCAAGGTCGCCACTATGAAGTCACCACGCCCACGTCGGCCACGGGCACGGTGAAGCAGAACACGCTCGACTACCTCATCGGGCTGGATTTCATGCTGCCCAAGGATGGCCGCCTCAATCTCCAGGCGTTCCAGCGCGTCTATTTCGACCATGACCCGGACATTTTCTTCGACGAGTTCGAAACCGGATTCAGCGTGCTGGTAGGTGCCAGGCTGTTGCCCAAGCTCGAGCCGCAGCTGCTCTACATCCAGAGCCTGAACAGCAGCGACCGCATGCTGCGTCCGCGGGTGAACTGGTACGTGCGCCCCGATTTGCGGCTCTCGGCCGGGGTGGATATTTTCAACGGACCCGGCACCGGGCTGTTCGGGAGATTCGATCGGAGCGACCGGGTGTACGGTGAGGTCCGCTACACGTTTTGAGCATGTCACGCAAACGACAGGACACATGAACGGACGTGGAGGCGTCCATTCATGCGCCGCAGAAATCAGCTGACGGAAAAGCGCTCAGGAATGCGTGGCAAACGGATCGTCCGTCAGGCCGCCGAGCCGGAAGAACAGCCGTAGCTCGTCGAGATCGCGCCGATACTTTGCAGGAAGCGCGTCGCGCATCTGCTTCAGCAGTTGCGCGGCAACCGTGGGGAGCGGCTTTGCCGGTGTCTTTGCAACCACCAGGAATGGCACCTGGAAGGTGGTGGTCAGTTCCACGTGCCGGGGCAGTCGGTTTCGCGCTGCGGCCTCGATCTCGTCCAACAGGAACGCTGCCCTCAGGGAGCGCTCGTAATCGAGCGAGAAGATATGCGGCTGATGCTTTGCGTTCATGTACGCGAAGTAGAGAACGGATCTCAATGATTTCAGCCTGCAGAAATCCACGAGGTACAGTGCGCCGTCCGGCCGCAGAATTCTCGCTATCTGTCCGAAGAATCGCTCCAGGTGTTGATAGGTCGGAAGGTGGTGCATGGCCAGCGTGCTGATTACTGCGTGTGCGCTACGGTCTGCCAGCGCCGGGAGGTGCGTGATATCGCCTTCCATGAAACGCACGTTGGTCAGTCCGAGGTCGCGGACGTGCTGTTCAGCGGTGTCCAGCATCTGGGCGGAGAGGTCTACGCCCAGGAAGGAGATGTCGGGATTGAGCTGTGCGATCTGAGCCAGTTGTATGGCAGGTCCGCATCCGAGGTCGACCACCTGCTCACACCCTTGTATGACCTGGCTGATCTGCGCGGTGTGGAAAAGGTATGCGGCGGCCATCGTCCCATCTGCTTTGCCGGCCTCGGCATAGGCCTTTACCTGAGAGGGATCGTCCATGATGAGATCCGGCTCAGGTTCGCGCGGAAACTCTCTCGGTCCGAAAATCTCGCGCGCCATTACGGGTAGCAGGGACAGTCGAGGCAAGAGCGGCTGCATGGCTGGTAATACTCGATATGATGGATTGCACGCTCGTTATCGACGGGACCGTTTTCCTTTTGACTGGACAAGCGTATTAGTTGACGCAAAGTGAACAATTGATGGAAAACGTCAAAGACGCACTCGCTCGAATGACGGCCGTGCTCGGAGCCGACGCAGTCGTGCAAGGCAGCGCCGTTTCGCAATTCCTGTGTTGTACGACCGGCGTCCAGTGCGAGGTGCCGGCGGTGGTGTTTGCGGCTTCGCCGGAAGACGTCCATGCGGTAGTGGATATCGCCAGGCAGCATCGGGTGCCGCTGTACCCCATCAGTACGGGTAACAACTGGGGGTACGGAAGCGCAAATCCCGTCGTCGACGGCTGCATCGTCCTCAATCTGTCCCGCATGGATCGCATCCTGGCGTTCGATCCGGGCACGGGGCTGGTAACGCTGGAGCCTGGCGTCACGCAGGGGAAGCTGGCTGAATTTCTCGCGAAAGTCGGACAGGAATACATGGTCCCGACCACGGGTGCGGGACCGTCCGGAAGCATAGTCGGCAATGCATTGGAACGGGGCTATGGCATTACCCCGCTGGCTGATCACTTCGGCGCATTGATCGCGCTCGAGGCGGCTCTGCCGGACGGCACGCACTACCGCTCGCCATTGAGCGACCTGGGCGTCGGATCTGCGGGATTCAAGTGGGGCATCGGCCCATACCTGGATGGCCTGTTCACGCAAGGCGCCTTCGGAGTGGTCACGCAGGCCACCATCGCTCTGGCAGCAAGGCCGGAGCAGTGCCAGGCACTGCTGTTTCGAATCGATCGGGCGGCGCAGCTGGATGAGGCGGTGGAGCGCGTCCGCAGCGTGTTGACCGAGCTGGGAAGCGTCGTCGGCGGCATCAATCTCATGAACGCCCGGCGCGTGCTGGCCATGACGGCACCCTACCCGGGAGGCGATGTCGACAAAGACGGCGTCATTCCGGATGCGGTGCTCGACGCCATGTGCCGGCGTTACCAGATCGCCCCGTGGACGGGCTATGGCACGCTCTACGGCACCGCGCGCATGGTGGCGGCCGCTCGCGGCGAGATTCGGCGGCGTTTACGTGGCGTGGCCTCGCGGATCATGTTCGTGTCGCCGCAACTTGCATCGCGATTGCACAGGGCCGTCCAGTGGGTGCGCCCGGCGCGGCAGCGGCTCGGTCCCATGCTGAGCGCCCTGCGATCTTCCCTCGAGCTGGTGCAGGGGATGCCGAACGAGACGGCATTGCGCCTGGCGTACTGGAAGCAGGGCTCTCCACGAGAAGGCGGTGCATTGGATCCCGCGCGCGATCGCTGCGGCCTGCTGTGGTATGCCCCGCTGGTCAGTATGAACCCGGTGGCGGTACGAACCTACGTGGATTTCGTGACGACACTGATGCCCAGGTTCGGAATGGAGCCGCTCATCACGTTGACCAGCTTGTCCGATCGCTGTTTCAGCAGCACGGTCCCGATCCTGTATGACCTCGAAGTTGCCGGGCAGCAGCAGGCAGCCAGTGACTGCTACCGGGAATTGCTGGACGGGGGTCGGTCTCGAGGTTTCTTTCCTTACAGGCTGGGGGTGCAGAGCATGGAGTGGCTCATGCGCATCTCGCCGGAGCACTGGCAACTGGTGTCGGCCTTGAAATCGACGATCGATCCTCACGGCATCATTTCTCCCGGGCGCTATTCGCTTCCGCGCTAGCCGCACGGCCAGGGGCTCTCGTCGAGCAATGCCCCGCTGGTTTCAATGATCAGGGTATTCCCCGTGTTGGTGTCCACCGAACCGGTTGTCGGGGAATCTTACAGCCGGGTCGGAAAAGCCGGACGTTGTTTTCGTAACTTCATGTATTTAAAAAAATAAATTCGCCTGGCACGCCACTCGCTTTTGGGCTCGGCCAAGGATCCTGAACCACAGGATTCTCGTCCAGAAAACAAGCTGGGGAAGGACCTTAAGGAGAAGCACAAATGAAATTCAGTTTCACAAAATCAACCAAGGGCGTCTTTGCAGCCCTGCTCGTAGCGGGAGCAGTCACCACCGCACCGGCCCAGGCAGCTCTCATTGATCAATGGGAGTACGAAGTCGACAGCGGTTTCGCCTCTTTCGACCCTGCACAGGGACCAGGCCATACTTACGGTGTCGTTGGTAGCAACAACAACGCCGAGCTGGGCCTGCCCACCGTTCTGAAGTGGGGCCTGCCGTCCACTCAGCCCAACGCAAACCCGGGGCAGCAGCAAAGCGGCTTGAGCGTCACTTCGCATGTGTCGAGCCCGCCCGCGCCCATATTGAATACCAACGGCCCGGCGGAGAATGGCGCGGTCTTGACCCATGACAACTTCACGCTTGCTCAGACGGGAGATTCGCTGACCGACGCCGTGCTGATGTCGCAGCTGAAGCTCTATGCGTTCCCGCCCGGAAACGATGGCTCGCCCCCCCGCGT
>JAHCKU010000211.1 GCA_026125625.1 Burkholderiales bacterium
GCGGTCAGCGCGCGTGTGACGCGTGCCAGCGCCTCCTCCAGATTCGCTTCCGGCACGCCCAGCGCACGCAGATCGCGCGCGAATCCTGCACGCCGCGCCATCACCTCCTGCGCGCTCCAGCGCGCCACACCCTGCTCCGTGATCCGCTGCAAGGTGGCATGCACCACGCTGCCGACGTGACGTGCGGTTTCCGACGCCCAGGAAAATTCCACCGCGGGCAGTGCCGTCTGCGCCGCAGGCGGCACGGTGACCGGCACCGGCGGCAATGCATCGACCTCGGGACGCCAGCCGGCGACCAGTCGCCGCAGCACGGTCGCCGGCGGCGATATCGATTCCGCAGCCGGCGACGCATCCTGTGCATGCGCCTGCTCGGCGGCAACCCGGTATTCGGTCGCGACCATCGGCCAGAGGATTTCCAGCAGGCTGCCAGCGGCAGGCTGCGGTCCGGCGCCGTTCACCGGTGCATGACCGATCCAGTGCAGGCGCGATTTTGCGCGCGTCGCGGCCACGTACAACAGGCGTGTATCCTCGTGCCGCGTCTTGCTGCGCTCCAGCGCCGCCAGATATTCGTAGATGGCATCGTGCTGCTGGCCACGCTCGTGCAACGGCGCGAGCAGCAGGTCGGGATCCTGGCCCGGGCGTGCGCGCTCCAGCCACAGCAGCAGCTGCGGCGGCGTGCGGCGCGGTGCGAAGCCCAGACCGGGCACGATCACCTCGTCGAACTCCAGGCCCTTCGCCTTGTGAATGGTCATGACCTGCAGGCGCTCGTCCGCGGCCTGATCGGGGCGCGCATACAGCGCCGCCACGCGTCGCTGCAGCTCTGCGAAGTCGGCCACGTCGCCGCCCTGCTCCAGCGCCTCGAGCAACCCCAGGAACACCTGTGCATCCTCGAGGTCGGTGGCATCCTGCGCTGCAGCCGCACCGCCCAGAGCGAGCCACGCCCCTTCCACCCAGCGCCGCAGACTGGCGCGGCGGCGCTGCCGCACGCAGGCGGCGAGCACGGCGCGCACACGCTCGACGCGGGCACGCGCGTCTGCGCCGAGACGGGCGCGTCTGTCCTCGCGCTCGAGCAGGGTCCAGATCGCGCTGCGATGATCGTCTCCGGCCAGCGCTTCCAGATCCGGCAAGGTCAATCCGCAGCAGGGCGCGCGCAGCATGGCAAGCCAGGCGATGCGGTCGGCCGGATGCAGCAATGCGCGCGTGAGTGCATGCAGATCGCGCACCACCGGCCGATGTGCGAGCGCTTCGATCTCGATCGCCTGCGGTCTCAGCCCGGCGGCCTGGAGCAGTGGAACGATTTCCGCGAGATGGCTGCGACTGCGCACCAGGATGGCGATGCGCGGCGCCGCATTCTGCGCAAGCGCTGCGCGCACCAGCTCCACCACCACGTAGGCCTCCGCCGTGCGATCCCTGGCCAGCAGCGGATGCACCGTCACTGCCGGCCCCGGCAAGGCAGCGTGCAGCGCCTGCGACGCGCTGTAGGCGACGGCGCCGCTGGCGGGATCCTCCACCTGCGGCAGCAGCGCGCCGAACGCGCGGTTGACCCATTCCACCAGGGAGGCCTGCGAACGGAAATTCACGCTCAGGGTGAGCGCCTCGAGCTGCACGTCACCCACGCCGTACTGCCATGCATTCAGGAACAGGGCGACCTCCGCTTCGCGGAAGCGGTAGATCGACTGCATCGGATCGCCGACCAGGAACAGCGTGCGTCCGTCACCCGCCTGCCAGCCGGCAGTCAGACGCCGCAGCAGTTCGAATTGCGCCAGCGACGTGTCCTGGAATTCGTCCACCAGCAAGTGGCGGATGCGGTAATCCAGCGCCAGCGCGAGATCGGTCGGCGCCTCGTCGCTGCCCAGCGCCTGCGCCGCGCCTTGCGCCACGGCAGTGAAATCGACTTCGCCGCGCTCGCCGAAGAGCACGGTCAGCTGTGCCACCGCCACCGGCAGCAGTCGTGCCAGCGCAGCGAGTACCGACCACTGCGCCTCGCCATAGGAAGCCGACGGCAACGCGCGCACGCCATGCAGCCGGGCGACGAATGTCGGATGCGCCTGCAACGCACCCAGCAAGGTCTCGAAGCGCGCCTTCCACGCCTTGCGCCGCGCCCCGGCTTCACGATCCTTTTCCGCGCTCGGCGCCGGGAAGCCGCCGTTGCGGTCCACGCGCTGGCGCGGCGCGCCGTCCCGCGTCAGCAGCAGATCGGCCAATGCCCGCCACTGCGGCAGCGCATCGCTGCCGGTTCCGGGAAGAGACACGATCCGGTCCAGGCAGGTGATCGCGGACGTCGTGCCATCCTGCAGCAGATTGGCGGCGGCATGGCACGCGAGCGCGAGCAGCTCGTCGCACAAGGCACTCGGTGCCGCGGCGCGCACGGCTTGCAACGCATCCTCCACCACCCGCTGCAGCGCCGCTTCCAGCGTGCTGCGCTCCAGCCGTGCGGAGGTGCGATCGGCAACGTGCCGCAGCCACTGATCGCGCCGCTGCAGCATCTGCGCCAGCAGCGCTTCGGCCATGCCGACGTCGTTGTCCATGTGCTGCAGCAGGCGCGCCACCGCGGCCGCGACGTCGTCGCCCTGATCCAGCATGGCCAACGTCCGGCGCGCCGCCTGCGCATACAGCGGCGCAGCATCCTCCAGCGTCGAGGGCGCCGTGCCGAAAGCGGACAGCACCGGCCGCTGCCGCGCGAGGTTCGCGCACAGCGCGTCGATGGTCATGATGCGCAGCCGGTTCGGGCTGGTGCGCAAACCCCAGCCGGCCTCGGCGTCGCGCCGATGCACGGCGCGGGCGAGCGTCCAGGTGGTGCGCGCATGCGCCATGGCAGGCGGCTGCGGCGCACAGGCGGCATCCAGTGCGTCGAGCACGCGCGCGCGCATTTCGCCCGCAGCCTTGCGCGTGAAGGTGAGCGCGACCACCTCCTCCGGCGCATCGACGTGCCCGAGCAGAGCCAGCATGCGCTGGATCTCAGGCTCGGACTTGCCCGACCCGGCCGGCGCCGGCACGATGACGGACGCGCGCCAGTCCAGCGCCCGCTCGCGATGCGCGGCATCGGCGACTGCCATCACTGCGGGCTCAGTCGTCACTGCCATCGTCCTCGACACTCACCGGCCCGCGATCGAACAGCTCGGTCACGCGGCACATGCTGCCCAGCGCACACCAGCGGCAGGTGGCCGGATAGCGCTTGGGGGCGACCACGGCGTGGCCGCCGAGAAATTCGGCGGCCAGCGCACCCAGTCGCGCGCGCCACGCAGCGAGCAGGGCGGGGAAATCGGCCACGCCCATCTTGTCCGGCTGCACTGCTCCGACACCTGGCAGCAATCCCTCCTCGCTCGCTACGCCGGTAAAGCCGACTGCGCCGGCGCGCACGCCGGCGAACGCCAGCGCGGCGACCTCGCCTGCCTCGATCAGCGCATACAGCGGCAGCTGCGGCGCATCCGGACGCTCGCCCAGCCACTGTGACACCCTGCTCGATCCGGTCTTGTAGTCGAGGACGATGCGTCGTCCGTCTGCGAGCGCGTCGACGCGATCCACGCGCGCGCGCAGCCGCAGGCCGGCGAACTCGAAGGCGCGCGGCGCTTCGCGCTCGATCACGCGAAAGTCCGCACGTGCACGCTCGATCAGCAGCAGCTGATCGAGCAACGCACACAGGCGCGCGCGTTCGATCGCTGCGAAAGCAGGGGTGAGCACATCGGTGCGCGCGGCAGCGATGGCGGCGTCCACGGCGTGGTCCACCACGTCGCGCTGCTGCTGCGCATCGAGCGCGAGCAGGGCGGCATGCGAAGGCACGCGCTCCCACAGCGTGGCCAGGGCGTGGTGCAGCAGGGAGCCGCGCTCGCGCGCGTCCAGGCCGCTGTGCGCCTCTTCCAGCGGACGCGCACCGAGACGATGCGTCGCGAAGGCGCGAAACGGACATGCGGCCTGATTCTCCAGCACCGCCGCACCCCCGGACACTTCGAAGCCGTGCGCCAGCGCACGCGCGCTGCCGTCGGTGATCTCTTCCAGACGCGCGCCCTGCTGCATGCGCTGCGCCAAGGTGGACGGCATCGCTGTCGGCCGTTCGACCAGTTGCACATCCTGCAGCAGCGCACTGACGCGCAGCGGCCGGTCACCCTGGCGCGTGGGATAGGTGAAGCACACCTGCGGCGCAGCCGTCTTCCAGGTCGCGATCATGCGCGTGGCGAATGCCGACTCCCATTCGGCGCTGGCATGCGCAACGCCGGCCGTGCGCTGCCGCGCCAGCGGCAGGAACGGATTGGGGCGCGGCGCCTGCGGCCAGGCCTCGTCATGCAGGCCGGTCACGAACAGATGGTCGAATTGCAGGCCGACGGATTCCAGCGCACCCACGACCTGCACCGGAACCTCCGGCGTCTCCGGCTGAAACAGGGTATCGGCAGCGGTGCGCGCGAGCCACGCCAGCGCTTCGGCGTAGCTGATGCGGCCGAGCTGGGCATCGAGGTGGCCAAGCCCGCTTACGCACTCCAGCCACTTGCGTTGCGTCTGATACTCCTCGCTGTCGAGCACGCGCTCGCCGGGCCAGCCCAGGCCGCTGCACAATTCGAGGAAAGTCTCGGACCACGCCGAAGGCAGCTGCCTGTGATCAAGCGCAGTGCGTGCCTGCGCCATCCAGTTGCGCAGGCGCGCAGCCAGTCTGCGGCAGGCGGCCGGATCCTCCGGCGTACGCCCGCGTGCGGCGGCGAGCAGGCCATCGAGCGTCACCTCCGGCGCGCCCTGGCGGCGCAGCTGCGCATCCAGATGCGCGCGCGCGATGCGCTCCGCCTCACTCTCGGCGAGAAACGGCCCGCGCAGCAGCACACCCAGATCGGCCAGCGTCAGCCGCCCCTGCGCCAGCCTGAGGATGGTCAGAGCGGCATCCACCATCGGCAGCGCACTCAGCGGCTGTCCCAGCGACAGGTTGTACGGCCGCGGTGCGCCCGACCAATCCGGCAGGCAGCGCGCCGGCTGCAGCGCATCGTCCAGAGCATGCATCCAGGCGTCGCGGGCGGCCGCCAGCGCCGGCACCACGATGCCGATGCGCGCGTGGGGATGATGGAGCAGCAGCTCACGCACCTGGCAAGCGACTTCACGCCGCTCGTCCTCTTCGTCCACGCAGGCGCTGCGGCGGACCTGCCCGGACAGCGGCGCCGGTTCCCGCTCGCTCACGCCGAGACCTGCCTGCCGGCAACTCTCGAGCAGCGCGCGCATCTGCGGCAAGAGCGCGTCGAATCCATACAGCACCAGCTCGCCACGACTCAGGCGCCCATGCACCCGCACCTGCTCGCTCAGCACGTCGATGCGGCGTGCCGGCTCGGTCCAGCCTTGCCGGCGGCAGATCGCTTCGAAGCGGCGTACCCACTCGAGGTAGGCGCCGACCTCCTCGGATGCAGGGCCGCTGCAGTCGACGCGCCACGCCAGCTGTATGGCGCGGGCATCGCGTGCGGTGCGCGCCGCGGCGGCCGCGTCCAGCAGCGGTGCAGAGCCGGCGCTGTCGATCGTGCGCCGCCACAGCGCCAGCTCCTGCATCGGATCGAGCACCTGCAGCGCGGCGTCCTCACCCGCATGGGCCTGCAGGCTGCGGGTGATCCAGGCATCCCACGGCAGGATGTCCGCGCTGTTCCATACGCGGCGTCCGGCCGCGGCCTGCGCCAGATCGAAGCGACGCACCAGATCGCGGGCGAGCCGGCGGGTAGGCGTGACCAGGGTGGCACCGCCCTCCACCTGTCGAATCAGCTGCGCGTCCATGGAGTCGGGATACTACAGAACCGGCACTGGCCGACCGATTCGTCGCATCGTTCGATACGCAACGGCGATCGCGATCATCCGCGTCATTCAGTGAGATCCGCGTGTGCGAACCGTATTTCCACGCACAGTCCCGGATCCCGATTCACGATCCTCATCCAGGCATGATGAAGTTCGACGATTGCTGCAACGAGGG
>JAHCKU010000212.1 GCA_026125625.1 Burkholderiales bacterium
TCGTGGGGGGTTGCCGGCCCGGGCCTCGTCGGCTGATGGGCGTACGCCGGGCTCGTTGGTGGACTGCACGACCTCGGCCACCCCCACCCCGGTGCGCCCACGACTCTCCTGCGGCAGTCCGGTGGAATACAGGTGCACGTATCCGGTCCGCATCGGCTTGAGTTGCATCTGCGTCTGCCATTCATCGATGTCTGCATGCAACTTTCCTTCGATATCCCTAAAAAATCCTTCTGGACCAAGTTCGATGAGCCGGCGTTGCGCGGCGACGTACTCGGCCGAGCCCATGCCCTCCGAGCACTCGGACAGGATGATGAGATGGCCGCCGGGCTCGAGGATATCCATCGGTGCCACCATGCCCTTCACGGTCTGGTAGTAGGTCTTGTCCAGCGGGTAGCCGGCGGCGCTCGTGACTACGGTCTTGAATCGCCTGGAGACCGGAACTTGGGCGTACTCGCGGATGCGCTCGACCGCCTGCAGGTGACTGTCGACGACTTCCCCGAAGTTCACGAACGATAGCTGCCGGTGCTCGTCCAGGACGACGTTGGCGGCCAATACCTGACCCAGCATGGCGACGATCTCGAGCTGATCGCGATGCAGAGGGTTGCCGTCGAGAATGCAGTTCTCGGCAAGCGGGTGCGACATGAAGCGGGCGCTGTGGAACGTAGTGATGGTCTCGGCGTGGGCAATCCCCGGCGCGATGACTTTCCGCCCGCCTGAATAGCCCGCCATGAAGTGCGGCTCGACCAGGCCGGTCACGATCTTCAACTCGGCCTCGACGAAGCGTCGATCCAGGCGCACTCGCGTGCCTGCCCGCGTGGTGCCGAGGAATACGTGATCCGCATCGTTACGGGCGAAGTGGTTCTCCACCCGCACCGTCTGCAGGACCCATGGATCACCCACCAGTTCCAGCAGCTCCGCTCCTTCGTTCGGGCGATGCAGGCCGGTGGCCACCAGTACGGTGATGGACTCGGCGCGCATTCCAGCGTCGAGCAAAGTGCGGATGATCGGCGGCAGCAGCAGCCCGTTGGGTACCGGACGCGTAATGTCGCAGATGAGAATGCAGGCAGAAGCCGCGCCCGCCGCAAGCTGCGCGAGTGGTGGCGCACTTACCGGATGGGCCAATGCCTGGCGAACGGCGTCCGCGGGTGCAGGCAGCACCGGCATTGCCGGCTTGCGAATGACGCTGGCTGCCCAGTGATCGTACAACTGGACTGGATACGTGCCCTTCCCATAACTGACATGGACTTGCATGAGGACCTCAATAAGGACGGCGGAGGACCGATAGTGGTTCGACGCTCAGATCGTAACCGTGCGCACGAGTTGTGCTTGTGGGAAGCAGTCGCCCGGTATACGTGTAAGTGATTGTATTTAAATTCCTGTCCGGGTTCTGCTCGGTAAACCTAGGAGCATCCATGTCCCGCTGGCATAAGATTCTCGTCATCCCCGCCCTCGTTGCCGCTATGGCCGTGCCCCAGGCCTTCGCCCTGGATCAGGAGCAAGTGCGGCGCGAACCGACCTCGGCAGAAGTACTCGCCGATGCCATGATTGCCCGCCCTCTCGGCCTGCTCGGTACCATCGCCGGGGCGGCTGCATTCGTCGTATCGCTGCCGTTCACCTTGCCGAGCAAGAGCGTGGATCGGGCCAAAGAGGCGCTGGTGGTCACTCCGGCCCGCTACACTTTCAAGCGCCCGATCGGGCAATTCGACTCCTGCGAAACCCTTCCGGAAACGTGCAAGCCCTGAGCGTCGAGCCAATGCCTTGACACTCGAACGGCCACCTCGATCGATCGGGGTGGCCGAGGCCGACACGGGTCGTCTCTCGCGCCAGGCGAAATTATCCTCGACGCGGAGACGGTCTCCTTTAGCTATACTCCCCCCCGCTGCCCGGCTGGCTGCGCCTACCCGCGTGGCCGCAGCGGCACACTCTAACAATACGCATACAAAGGGGAGCCCGTGGAAGCGTGGTCGCAGAACTACGACCCGTTCGGCAATGCATGGTTGTCGACCGTCGTTTGTGCAGTTCCGGTATTGATCCTGCTCGGTGGGCTGGGCATCTTTCACATGCGTGCCCACATCGCAGCCCTTCTTGGCCTGGTATCCGCGCTTCTCATTGCGGTATTCGTGCTCGGCATGCCCGGGTCCACTGCCGCCAGCGCCGCCCTCTTCGGGGCGCTGTTCGCGGCCACCACCATCTGCTGGATCATCTTCAACCTGATGTTCCTTTATCGGCTCACGGTGAAGAAGGGCCTGTTCACCATCCTTCAGGACAGCATCGGGGGCATCACCAATGATCGGCGCCTGCAACTTGTGCTGATCGCCTTCTGCTTCGGCGCCTTCTTCGAAGGGGCCGCTGGTGGCGGAACCCCGGTGGCGGTAACCGGCGCCATCCTTATCGGTCTCGGCTTCACCCCCCTGGCAGCCTCCGGGCTCTCCTTGATCGCCAACACCGCTCCGGTAGCCTATGGTGGACTGGGCACGCCGATCATCGTGCTGCAATCGGTTACACAGCCGGAGAACCACGACTATCTGTTGACGCTGTCGGCCATGGTGGGGCGTCAGTTGCCGTTCTTCTCGGTGATCGTGCCGTTCTGGCTGGTGATCACGTTTTGCGGATTCCGTAGCGCATTGCAGGTGTGGCCGGCGATTCTGGTCGCGGCCCTGGGTTTCGCGATTCCGCAGTTTCTGATCTCCAATTTTCACGGTCCATGGCTGGTCGACATGGTGTCGGCGATGATCTCCATGGTGGTGCTCGCGCTCTTCCTGAGCAAATGGAAGCCCCGCCAGCTGATGCTCGATGCCTCCGGCCGCACCACGGTTCCGTTCGGAGATGGCGCGGGCGGCGGCGCCGGGCATGGACATTCCAGAGATCTGGTCATCAAGGCGTGGATGCCCTGGGTGATTCTTACTGTGGTGTTGTTTCTCTGGGGCCTGCCTCAGATCAAAGCGATGCTCAACGTCGCGGGCGCGACTTATTGGGAATGGGCGATCCCTGGCCTGCACCAGCTGGTTCAACGGGTGGAGCCGGCGGTAGCCGTACCGCATACGGAGTCGGCGATCTGGAAGTGGGGGATTATGTCGGCGACCGGAACGGGCATATTGATCGCAGCGCTCCTCAGCGGGCTGATCATGGGTTATCGGCCCAAGGAGCTGCTCAAGACCTGGGGAGAGACCTTCCTGCTGATGAAGTTTTCCCTCCTCACCATCCTGGGAATGCTGGCGCTTGGCTATACCACCCGCTACTCCGGCATGGATGCCACCCTGGGTCTGGCCTTCGCTAACACCGGTTGGCTATACCCGTTCTTCGGCACGCTGATCGGCTGGATCGGGGTGGCACTGACCGGAACCGATGCGGGTTCCAACGCACTGTTCGGGAGCCAGCAGGTCATCACGGCCAACAAGCTTGGTCTGGATCCCACGCTCATGGCGGCGGCGAATAGTTCAGGCGGCGTCATGGGCAAGATGATCGACGCGCAAAGCATCGTCGTGGCTTCAGTGGCGACCAACTACCAAGGCAAGGAGGGGGTCATCCTGCGCTACGTTTTCTGGCACAGCCTGATGCTGGCAGCACTGGTCGGCGTGTTGGTGATGCTGCAGGCCTATGTCTGGCCGTTCACCGCTCTAGTCGTCCGTTGAGCGGAGCCTGCTGGCCGGGCGGCGGTGCAACCGCCCGGCGGACGGCCTGTCAGTGGAATCTGACGGGCTGAGTGAGTAGAGACTCGAACTGCCCAAGGAATTCGTCGACGGTATCGATGGTCGGATCTTCCGAGATGAGCTGTTCGAGCGATTCCCGGAAAGCGGCGGCCACCTCGCCAACCAGATAGCCGGTCACGCCCAGAGTCTTGTCGATCAGCTCGTAGCCGTTCTGACCGGGATATTCGACCAGATGGTAGTGCTGGCTGTTGTAGACGATGTTCATGTCGCTCACACTCCCGGGATCCGCCCCAATGCCGGAATGGCGAGGTGCTGGACCGCATGATCAAAAAGTGAGGCTCGGGGGCATCCTTTCAAGAGTGACCCTCTGACCCCCCATTCACTCAGCAACTTTTAAGCCACCGACCCACTGGTGGAGGCCGGCTGCAGCCGGCGCTACGAGGGAAGCACAATGGACATCGAAGGCAACCTGCAGCGGCTGGGCCTGCAACTCCCCGAGCCGGTTTCGCCTGCTTTTCAGTATGTCGCGGTAGTCGTGAACGACGGCCTCGCTTGGGTGAGTGGCCAGATTCCGCGCGCAGGAAGCAGGATTCTGTATACGGGGAAAGTTGGTGCAGAAGTATCGTTGGAGCAGGCGCAGGAAGCTGCCCGCATTTGTGTGCTGCAAGGGTTGAGTCAGCTCAAGGCGGAATTGAACGGCCTGGCGCGAGTGCGTCGCATCGTCAAGGTCACGGGCTTCGTGGCCTCTTCGCCAGGATTCGTTCAGCAGCCGGTGGTCATGGATGCAGCCTCGGAGCTGCTGGTTCAGCTCCTCGGGGATGCGGGGCGCCACGCACGCAGCGCAGTGGGTGTGGCAGAACTGCCGCGCGGCGTTCCGGTCGAGGTCGAAATGGTGGTTGCGCTCACGGCGTAACGGCGCGGCCGTCGCAGAGATTCAGAAGGGGGAGTATTGCCGATGGAATACCGTCGATTGGGCAGCAGCGAACTGTCCGTTTCCGAGATCTGCCTGGGCACCATGACATGGGGCGAGCAGAACAGCGAGGCGCAGGCGCATGAGCAGCTTGACTACGCAGTGTCGGCAGGGGTGAATTTCATCGATGTCGCGGAGATGTATCCGGTTCCTCCCCGCGGCGAGACGCAGGGACGCTCGGAAACGGTTCTGGGCAACTGGTTGAAGCGACAGCAGCGCTCCAAGGTGATCGTGGCGACCAAGATCACCGCGCCGGGTCGCGGATTCGGCTGGGTGCGCGGCGGCCCAACCGCGATCGATCGCAACAGCGTACGCGAGGCATTGGACGGTAGCCTGAAGCGGCTGCAAACCGACTATGTGGATCTCTACCAGATCCATTGGCCGGATCGCTACGTTCCTGCTTTCGGGAAATCGTTCTACGATCCGGCACAGGAACGCCCGACCATTCCGATCGAAGAGCAGCTGGAGGCCCTGGCCGAGCCGGTGCGTTCCGGGAAGATCCGGTATATCGGTTTGTCCAACGAAACTCCGTGGGGCGTGATGGAGTTCGTGCGGCTGGCGCGAGAACTGGCGCTGCCGAAGGTCGTGTCCGTTCAGAACGCCTACAACCTCCTCAACCGGGTATTCGAGACGGCACTGGCAGAAGTGCACCGACATCTCGATGTACCGCTGCTGGCGTACAGTCCACTGGCTTTCGGACATCTTTCCGGCAAGTATCTGAATGGCAACCAGCCTGCGGCTGCCCGACTGACGCGCTTTCCAGCGTTCGGCCAGCGCTATAGCCGGGTGAACGTGGCGGAGGCGGTGGCCGAATACAGTGCGCTGGCGCAGGCCGCCGGCTTGACACCCGCGACGATGGCGGTGGCCTTTGTCCGCTCTCGCTGGTTCGCCGCCAGCACCATCATCGGCGCGACGACCACGGAGCAGCTGCAGGAAAACATCGCCAGCACCAGGGTCAATCTGGAGGAATCGCTGCTGAAGGCCATCGATGACGTGCATCAGCGCTTCCCCCATCCGGCGCTATGAGGGGGATCATACATTTGACAGTAGGCTGTCGAATCGCCAAAATCGCGAGTTTCGTTCGGAGGGGTTCCCGAGCGGTCAAAGGGAGCAGACTGTAAATCTGCCGGCCATGCCTTCGAAGGTTCGAATCCTTCCCCCTCCACCAGTACGCCGCCCGCGTATTGTGCAAGTCGAAGGCGGGTTGCGAGCAAGAATCGAAGTAAGGGGTAGGTCAGGGCATTGGAGGCTCGTCGGCGACTGTAGGCGGTTTCCCGGCAATCCAGGGAGCGTGCATAG
>JAHCKU010000213.1 GCA_026125625.1 Burkholderiales bacterium
TGCCGACATCTTCCTGGTCTCCGGGCGCGGCGAGCTGCACCTGACCATCCTGCTGGAGAACATGCGGCGCGAGGGCTACGAGCTGGCGGTGGGCAAGCCGCGCGTGCTGTTCCGAACCATCGACGGCCAGCGCTGCGAGCCGTACGAGATGCTCACGGTCGATTGCGACGAAGGGCATCAGGGTGCGGTGATGCAGGCGCTGGGCGAGCGCCGCGGTGATCTGCAGGACATGGTGCCCGACGGCAAGGGCCGCGTGCGGCTGGAATATCGCATCCCCGCACGCGGGCTGATCGGCTTCCAGACCGAGTTCCTCAACCTCACGCGCGGCACCGGCATCATGAGCCACGTGTTCGACGACTACGGTCCGCTCAAGCCGGAGATGCCCGAGCGCCGCAACGGTGTGCTGGTCTCGGCCGAGGAGGGTGAGGCGGTGGCCTACGCGCTGTTCAACCTGGAGCCGCGCGGGCGCATGTTCGTCAGCCCCAACGATCCGGTGTACGAGGGCATGATCATCGGCATCCATAGCCGCGACAACGATCTGGTGGTCAATCCGATCAAGACCAAGAAGCTGACCAACATCCGCGCTTCCGGCAAGGACGAGAACGTGATGCTCACACCGCCGATCAGGCTCACCCTGGAATCGGCCATCGAGTTCATCGCCGACGACGAGCTGGTCGAGATCACGCCCAAGTCCATCCGCCTGCGCAAACGCTTCCTCAAGGAGCACGAGCGCAAGCGCGCCGCGCGCACCGAAGCCACGCCGGCCTGAGGTTTCAATCTGCGCTGCGGGCGCTGCCGCGCGTCGAACCGGCGCGCAGCGGGCGCTATACTCCGCTGCATGGAACTGGAAATCTTTGCCATCGCGCTCGGCGCGCTCATCCTCGCCACCCTGATCGCCGTGATCTGGGTCGGCATGCGCGTGGGCGACCTGCTGCAGCGCCACGAGAATCTGCCCGAGACCGTCACCCAGGTGCTGGAGCGCAAGCATCTGGAGATGCTCAAGGACCTCAACGACGGCCTCAACACGCTCGCGGACCGCGTCGGCGCGAACCTCGGCGACAACTCCGAGCGGCTGCGCAACACCGTGTCACAGGATCTCAAGCAGACGCGCGACGCCATGCTGGTGCTGCAGCTGTCGCAGACCGAGGAACTGTCGGCGAATCGCGAAACCACGGCACAGCGCCTGGCCAATCTCGCCACCGAGCTGCAGGGCAAGCAGGACGCGCTGCGCGCCGAGCTGCTCACGCGCGTGCTGGAGCGCCTGGGCGAGCAGGGGCGTGCCAACCAGGAATTGATCCAGAACACCTTGCATGCCATCACGCAGCAGCTCAGCGGATCGATCGAAGGCCTCACCCGCACCACCGACACGCGCCTGGAGCAGATCAGCGGCAAGGTCAACGAGCGCCTGGAAGAGGGCTTCAAGAAGACCAACGAGACGTTCACCAGCGTAATGACGCGCCTGGCCACGATCGACGAAGCGCAGCGCAAGATCGACGGCCTGACCACCAACATGGTCAGCCTGCAGCAGCTGCTGGGCGACAAGCGCGCGCGCGGTGCATTCGGCGAGGTGCAGCTCGAGGGGCTGGTGCGCAACCTCCTGCCGCCTTCGGCCTTCGAGTTTCAGTACACCCTGCCCAACGGCCACCGCGCCGACTGCATGCTGCTGCTGCCCGATCCCACCGGCCTGGTGGCGGTCGACGCCAAGTTCCCGCTGGAGAACTATCACCGCATGTTCGACGATGCGCTGGCCGAGGGCGACCGTGGCGTGGCCGTACGCCAGTTCCGCATCGATCTGCGCAAGCACGTGACCGACATCGCCGAGCGCTACATCGTGGCCGGCGAGACCTCCGACGGCGCGGTCATGTTCGTCCCGGCAGAGGCGGTATTCGCGGAGATCCACGCACATCACGGCGAAGTGGTGGACTACGCCATGCAGCGCCACGTGTGGATCGTCTCGCCCACCACCATGATGGCGGTGCTGAACACCGCGCGCGCAGTGATCAAGGACGTCGAGACGCGGCGGCAGGTGCACATCATCAAGGACGAGCTGTCCAAGCTGGGCAAGGAATTCGGCCGCTTTGACCAGCGCATGCGCAAGCTGGCCGAGCATATCCGCCAGGCGCATCAGGACGCCGAGGACGTGCGCGTGACCAGCGACAAGATCTCGCGGCGCTTTCTGCAGATCGAGCGCGTCGAGCTGGATGTGCCGGCAGGCGGCACCGTGCTGCCGCCGGGCGCAGTGGAAGTGCAAGGAGAAGATGCCTCTGCAGACGGCAGCCCGCCCGTGCAGCCGCTGCACATCGGGCATACGGGGTGAGGCGTGCTCGGCGAGGCCTACCGCAGCTGGCGGCGCGAGCGCATCCTGCGCCAGTCGGGACTCGATGACGCGCTGTGGGACGAGACGGTACGGCATTTTCCGTTCGCCTGGACCCTGGAGGTCGATGAGCAGAAGCGGCTGCGCGAGCTGGTGGTGCTGTTCCTGCACGACAAGGCGTTCACCACCGCACCGGGCCTGACGCTCACGCCGGCGATGCAGGTGTGGGTGGCGATCCAGGCCTGTATTCTGATTCTGAATCTCGGGTTGGAGTACTACCGCGGATGGAGCGGCATCATCCTCTATCCGCAGCAGTTCGTGCCGCGCCACGAGCACGTGGACGACGTCGGTGTGGTGCACCATAGCGATGATCCGTATGCCGGCGAGGCCTGGCTCGGCGGGCCGGTGGTCCTGTCGTGGGCGGACATCCAGCTGACCGAGTATCCGGACGGAGTGAACGTGGTCATTCACGAGTTCGCGCACAAGCTGGACATGCTCAATGGCGATGCCAACGGCTTTCCGCCGCTGCACGCCGGCATGGACCGGAAGGCGTGGACGCAGGCATTTCACGCCGCATACCAGGATTTCTGCGCGCGCGTCGATCGTGACGAAGATACCGCGATCGATCCCTACGCGAGCGAGAGCCCGGGCGAGTTCTTCGCCGTGCTGTCGGAGGCGTTCTTCGAAACCCCCGACATCGTTCAGGACGAATATCCGGCGGTGTACGACCAGCTCGTGCAGTTCTACCGCCAGGACCCGGCGCAGCGCTTCGCCGTGGCCAGCGCGCGCCTGCCGGCATGAGCCGTGCACGCCGGCGCTGCCTGGGCTCGCTCGCAGCGCTCGCGCTGGCGACATGTGCGTTTCCGGCGGCGGCGCAGCAGGGCGTGCTGGAAGTGATCCCGCTGCGCTATCGCACGCCGGAGCAGATCATCCCGGTGCTGCAGCCGCTGCTGGCGCCCGGCGGCAGCATCAGCGGCCTCAATGGTCAGCTGATCGTGCGCAGCACGCGGGAGAATCTGGCCGAGCTGAAGGAGGTGCTCGCGCAGATCGACACTGCACCGCGGCGGCTGATGATTTCCGTGCGGCACGACGCCGATATCGAGCGCAGCGAGCAGGGTGCGCAGGTGTCGGGACGTGTCGAGATCGGCGATGACGTGGTGATCTCGTCCGCCGGACGGCCCGCCCCACCCGGTGCCAGCGCGCAGGGCGGCGGCGTGCGCGCCCGGGTATACCGCAGCGAGGGGCAGCGCGGCGAGCGCGCGACGCAGCAGGTGCAGGTGGTCGAAGGCGGGCAGGCACTGATCCGCATCGGCCAGTCCACGCCGGTGCGGGTGCGGCAATGGGTGGATACGCCCACCGGCCGGCGCCTGGTCGATGCCGTCGAATATCGTGACATCGACAGCGGCTTCCTGGTCACTCCGCGCGTGGTCGGCAGTCAGGTTACGCTCGACATCTCCGCCGCCAATGATCGCCTGCGCGATCCAGCCACCGGCACGGCGCAAGTGCAGCGCGTGCAGACCAGTGTCTCGGGACGGCTGGGCGAATGGATCGAGATCGCCGGCATCGGCGAGCAGGCACTGCAGCAGGACAGCGAGATCCTCGCCAGCAGCCGGGACGCGCGCCGCGAGGCGCGGCGGGTGCTGCTCAAGGTGGACGAGATCAGGTAGGCGTGCGTTGCGTTTCACCACCCCCTCCCTGACCCTCCCCCCTCGAGGGGGAGGGGACTTTGTATGTCATCTACCCTTCGCTTTGCCCGTATGCCGGCAGCGCATCGGAGGCCATGCATTCCTCTCCCCTCACGAGACCTTGGTACCCTTTATGGGTAGAGGGATTGGGAGAGAGTGATGCAGGAAACACCGCAGGTTCTCGCCCAGCCGAAGCCGAACCGGGCCTTCCATCTCGCGCTGCTCGTCATCGGCCTTGCCGTTCTCGCGTGGTCGGCGTGGCACCCGAAGAACTACTTCATCTGGTTCCTGGAAAGCTCCCCGGCCATCCTCGGGGCCATCACTCTGATCCTGCTCTATCCACGCTTCCGCTTCACGGATCTGGTCTACGTCCTGATCCTCGTGCATGCCGTGATCCTGATGATCGGCGCCCACTACACCTATGCCGAGATGCCCTGGTTCAGCTGGCTGCGTGATCACTTCGGGCTGGCGCGCAACTATTACGACCGCATCGGACACATCGCGCAAGGCTTCATCCCGGCCATGATCGCGCGCGAGGTCCTGCTGCGCTGCTCGCCGCTGCAGCGCGGGGCATGGCTGTTCTTTCTGGTGGTGTGCTTCTGCCTCGCGTTCTCGGCTTTCTACGAGCTGGTCGAATGGTGGGTGGCGCTCGCCTCGGGCACTGCCGCCGATGATTTTCTGGCCACGCAGGGCGACGTATGGGACACGCAGTGGGACATGTTTCTGGCGCTGGGCGGTGCGATCGCCGCTCAGCTTCTGCTGTCGCGAACACACGATGCGCAGCTGGGCTTGTGATTTCCAACCATCCCGACCTTTGGGCTCATGCCCATGAGATTCGTTCGCTTTCGAAGCAGTGGAATGTCCACCGCCATTCTGGCGGCCTGTCTGTCGCTTGCGCATCCGGCATGGGCACATCATTTCATGGGCGGCCAGCTGCCGCAGACCTTCCCGTAAGGTTTTCTGTCGAGCGTCGGCCATCCCGCCATCGGCCTCGATCACGCTGCGTTCACCGTCTGCGCCGGGCTGCTGCTGGCGCTGGTCGAGCGCGGGCTGTGGGCGGTGGCGGCGCTGACCCGGGGCAGCCTGCTGGGTGCCGCCATCCATCTGGCCGGCGTCAGCTTGCCGGCCAGCGAGGCCGCGGTGGCAATGTCCGTGATCCTGATCGCCACCCTGGTCATGGCCGCACCGCGTATCGGTCTGTCATGACTGGCGGGTGGATTGATGATCGTCGGCATCGTCCACGGCCATGCGTATGCCGAGACCATCTTCGGTGCAGAACCGGCACTGCTCGCTGCCTATCTGCCGGGCTTCTCCCTAATTCAGTTCACGGTCGCGGCGGGTGCTTTCTTCGTGCACCGGCGTCTCATCGGGTCGAACGTCAAGCGGGCGCGGGTGTTTTCATCCGTCCTGGGCGTAGCCGCGGGTGCGATCGGCGTGGTTGCCCTGATCGGTACCGCGGCGTAGTGAACCACGGGGAGCTCTGTTCAGAGCGTTCTTGAAGAGATGATCATTCCTTCCTGCGCCATACCTGCCAGCGCTCCTTGTTCTGGAACACCGGAATCGAATCACCCACGGCTTCGTCTTCCGTCTGCTCGAAGAAGGGGGTGAGCAGCGCGTCCAGCTCTTCCCGGCTGGTCCCGAATGGTGGCCCCTTCGGGTTGTCGTCGAAGAAAAAGAAACCGGCAATAGTGCCATGCGGCTTCAACAGCGCAGCGCTGCGCGCGGCATACGCTTGCCACATTTTGCGCGGCAGCGCGCATAGGAAGGCACGCTCGTACATGACGTCGAAACACTCACCGTGGTCGAAGTCGAAGAAGTCGGCCTCCCGCACGCGATCGGCGAAGCGACCGAGATTCGCCTTGGCACGCGCGACCGCCGCGGGACTGAAGTCGATCGCGTGCGCA
>JAHCKU010000214.1 GCA_026125625.1 Burkholderiales bacterium
CGGCGCCCACGCCCAGCCAGTTCCACACGTCGTCGAGCCTCGAGTATTGCGTCAGATCGATCTGCAGCGGCGTAATGGAGACGCAATCTGCAGATACGGCGTGGAAGTCGGTACCCTCGCCAGCATCCTGGGCATCCCCGGCGGCACCGATCCAATACACGGTCTCGCCGCGCGGGTTGGTGGTTTTCACCACGCCTTCAGCCTTGTGGCGGCGACCCAGCCGCGTGACATGCGTCCCGCGCAACTGCTCGTAAGCCACGTCCGGAACGTTGACGTTCAGCAGCATCGGCCCCGGCAGTGGATCGCGCTGATAACGTTCAACCAGATCCACCGCGACGCGTGCCGCAGCCGCATAGTGGCCCGCCTGGCGCCGCGCCAGAGATACCGCGATCGACGGAATGCCGAGGAGGAAGCCTTCGGTTGCGGCTGCCACCGTGCCCGAGTAGATGGTGTCCTCGCCCATGTTCGCCCCATGATTGATACCCGAGACGACCATGTCGGGCAGGTAGCCGAGCAGGCCGGTCACCGCCAGGTGAACGCAATCGGTGGGCGTGCCGTTCACGTAGTGAAAGCCCAGGTGCGACTTGCGCACGATGAGCGGCCGATCGAGGGTCAGCGAGTTGCTCGCGCCGCTACGATCGCGTTCCGGAGCCACCACCACCACATCGGCCACGTGGCCCAGCGCCTCGGCCAAGGCTGCCAGCCCCGGAGCGAAGTAGCCGTCGTCGTTACTCAGCAGGATACGCATGCAGAATCGGAGGGCACGAGGAAGGCGCGTCGCCTGCGGCGGCGGCTTGGCGTTGGCCTGCGAAAAAGGTGGGAACCTCGATGCTGAGGCAAGGAAAGGAGACGATCACACCTGATGCTGATTGGACGGCAGTCCCGAGGTGACGCAGGGCGACCACGGTGCTGCGCTGCAACGCCCTGGCTCACCATTTCGGTCGAGATTATATACGAGCCGCTCCGGCTATCCTCCTCGCACCGGCGCGATGCGCATGCCGATATCGACCAGGAAAATTTCTGAGTCCGAGGCGCTGGACATGAATCTTGCATGTGCCGTGTTCAAATGACCGTCCTCGAACCCTACCCCTCGCCGTTTCGTCGCCCGGCCTGTGGAGGCACGCCCGCGCTGCCCAGGACGGGTCGTGCGTTGCCCAGCGAGGCTCTGAGCAAGTATCGCGACATCCGTTGTCTGGGGGGCGGATGGACGCCGTCCTGCCGCTGAGCCAGGCAAGCCCAGAATGGACTGCAAACTGCCCATCGAACAGGTACGCGTCGGCATGTTCGTCTCGGAACTCGACCGCCCCTGGCTCGACACGCCTTTTCTGCTGCAGGGCTTTCTGATTGAGGACGAGGGCACGCTGGCGCAGCTGCGTACGGTATGCCGCTTCGTGGTGGTCGACGACGCCCGCTCCATCGTCCCGGTTACACCCGATGCCACCCCCGCTCCCAGGCAGGCCCCGAAACGTGCACCGCGCCCGATCAAGCACGAGACGCGCCCTCAGGCCAAGGAGAGCAAGCGCGGTCATTGGTTGCGACAGATCCTGGATGCCGCAGCCTTGCCTCCAGAGGACACCGCCAGGCAGACGGCTATTGCAGCACCGCCGCCGGGCGATTCGTCTCCACGCATGTTCGATTGGCTGCGCGGGTTGTTCCGCCCGCGCGATGGCAATGGCACGCCGAGCCCGAGCGCTGCCGCCCACGGCGAGATCGACTCCGATTCCACGCCCTCGGGAGCCGGCATCTATCCCAAGCTGGTGGCTCTGGAACAGGAGCTGCCGCCGGCCGCGGATGGCTTTACGCGGGCAAGCGACGCCCTCGCCGACGTAATCCAGGACATCCGCGTAGGCAAGGGCCTGGAGATCGAGGCGGTCGAGGCGGTGGTGGAGGACCTGGTAGACAGCATCGTGCGCAATCCCGAGGCATTGCAGCTGGTGTCCAGGTTGCGCGAGACGGATGAAACCGCATACGGTCATGCGTTGCAGGTTGCCGTGCTTCTGGTGAGCTTCGGACGCGAGATTGGCTTCCCGCGCGAAGAGCTGACGCATCTGGGCCAGATCGGGATGTTGCTCGATATCGGCAAGCTGCGCGTTCCAGCAGCACTGCTGAACAAGCGCGGAAACCTGACGCCGCAGGAGTTCATCGAAGTCAAGCGCCACGTCGACCACGGCCTGGAGCTGATCAAGGCCTCGAGCAAGGTACATGCCAAAGTGCTGGAAGGCGTCGAGCAGCACCACGAGCGCCTCGATGGCAGCGGATATCCGCATGGGCTGCGCGACAAGCAGATCAGCGTCTTCGGGCGTATGGCGGGAATCGTCGACTGCTTCTCCGCCATGACCTCCGCACGGCCCTACGCCGATGCCTCGCCGCCGTACGACATCATGCGCCAGCTGCAGGAGTGGAGCGATACCTACTTCAACGCCGGGCTGGTGCAGCAGTTCATACAGGCGATCGGCATTTTCCCGGTAGGCACCCTGGTCGAGCTGTCCACCGGAGAAGCGGCCGTGGTGATCGAGCAGCACAAGGCGCATCGCCTGAAGCCGAAGGTATTGATCATCACCGACGCTGACGGCAACGCTCTGCAGATACCCGTGATACTGGATTTGCTGTACGGAACATCGACGGACGGAGGCGCTTTGCCCTACATCCGCCGCGGCCTGGCAGCCGACAGTGCAGTCGTCGACTCCTCCGAGTTCTATCTCGCACGCGCTTGATGGCACGTTTTCGATGATGCCCGCCCCGCCTCCGGATCGGTCATCGTCAATCGAGCCGCTTCTACGCCATCAGCTCAGGCAAGCGATCCAGGCATCCATCGTCGAGGCGAACAAAGCGAAGCGGCACTGCGCCGTACTCGTCCTGGCGGCAGAACCCAAGGATCGCCTGTTGCTGTTGACGCAGGACTGGGTGGATGCGCGCATCGAGCAAGCTCTGAGCGAGTTGCCGACGCTGCTGCGCAAGGTGGATCGCTACGCCAGCCTCGGTCAGCGCCAATGGTGCGTCCTGCTGCCCGGACTCACTAACGTCGCACAAGCCGTGCTCGCCGCACACAAGATCTCCCGCAGCCTGTCCGAGTTGCTCTCCGACCAACCCGGCAAGCCGTGGGCACGCATCCTGATCGGCATAGCCTGCCATCCCGAGCACGCCACCGACGCCGACGCGTTGCTGATACGAGCAGACGCGGCGCAGCGGCAGGCCGAGGCGAGCGAGGACGGCATCTGCGTGTTTCTGCCCGATCCAGCTCAGGAGGATGATGCCTGCCTGCCGGCGATACGCAGCGAGGTGCTGGATGCACTGGCATCGAACAACTACCGGCTGGCATACCAGCCACAGATCGATCTTGCCAGCGGCCGCTGCCACGCCGCGGAAGCGCTGCTGCGATGCACATTGCCCAACGGCTCGCGCGTACCACCGACTATGCTGGCACGCGTGGCCGAACAGGAAGGCAAAGTGGCGACGCTGACGATGAATGTGCTCAACAGCGCGCTTCGGCAACTGGGCGAATGGTCCAGTCGAGGCATCGACATGCGCGTGAGCGTCAATCTTTCGCCATACAACCTGCGCGATCGCGACTTGCCCGACGTCGTGGCAGGTGCAATCGCCTCCTGGGAAATCGACGCGCAGCGCCTCACTTTGGAGATCGTCGAGAGTTCGATGATCCACAATTTCGACCAAGCCGCCTCGATTCTCAATCGCCTCAAGGCACTGGGTGTAAAGCTGGCAGTCGACGACTTCGGCACCGGCTACTCGTGCCTCGCCTATCTGCGCCAGCTACCAGTGGACGAACTGAAAGTGGATCAGAGTCTGGTCCGGCACATACTGCGCTCGAAAGCGGATCGGCAGCTGGTGCGGGCAACCATCGATCTCGCACACAACTTCGGCCTGCATGCAGTCGCAGAGGGCGTTGAAACGATCGAAATGCTGGAAGTGCTGAGCGAGATGCGTTGCGACACGATTCAGGGATACCTGATCAGCGCACCGATCGAGGCAGAGCACTATCCTGACTGGCTCCGACACTTCGAGGCCGATGCGCTGCTGCGCCCCTCTCCCGGCTTCTGCAACGTTTCCACACATCCAAAGCAACAGGGCCGGACTGCCGTCCGGCCCTGAATGGCGATGAATCTGGTCGGGGCGAGAGGATTTGAACCTCCGACCACTTGCACCCCATGCAAGTACGCTACCAGGCTGCGCTACGCCCCGTGCGGGCGAGTATAGCAGATCGACCTGTGCGACTTCAGAGCTTGCCTAGCGCAGAACCTCGAGCACGCTTCTGATTTCCTCGCGCAGCGCGGCGACATCGACTTTGTTGGTGCCTCGTGCTGGAGCTCCGTTATCGGCAGGCACGTTGCCGCCCTGATCCAGTCGATGACGTGCGCCGCTGATGGTGAAACCCTCTTCGTACAGCAGCTGCCGGATGCGGCGCACGAGCAGAACCTCGTGATGCTGGTAGTAGCGGCGGTTTCCACGACGCTTGACCGGCTTGAGCTGCGTGAATTCCTGTTCCCAATAGCGCAGCACATGCGGCTTGACACCACACAATTCGCTTACCTCACCGATGGTGAAGTAACGCTTGGCGGGTATGGGCGGAAGATCAGGCTTGCCGTTGCTGCTCTGGCTCTCTTCCATGGTAGTTGCTGTCCACCATTGCCTTCAGCTTCTGGCTCGCGTGGAAGGTCACCACTCGTCGCGCAGTGATCGGGATTTCCTCGCCGGTCTTCGGATTACGGCCTGGGCGCTGCGGCTTGTCACGCAACTGGAAATTCCCGAAGCCCGAGAGCTTCACACCCTCACCTTCTTCGAGCGCTTTGCGCACCTCCTCGAAGAAGCACTCCACCATGTCCTTGGCTTCGCGCTTGTTCAGGCCCACTTTCTCGAACAGGAGATCGGCGAGATCGGCTTTGGTAAGAGTCATTCAAGCTGGCCCTCGTTTCCTCGAAGCTGTGCGCCGAAGTGCTCGCGCAGTCGGCTGCACATCTCTTGTATGACCTGATCGACGTCAGCGTCCGTGAGTGTGCGCTGAGTATCTTGGAATAACACTCGGAAAGCAAGACTTTTTTTCCCTTCTGGAATGCCAACGCCCTGATATAGATCGAACAGGGAAACACGCTGAACACCCGGCAGAAGCAGGTTCTCGAGATGTCCCAGAATCGTGCCCACCGGCAGATCGGCATCGACCAGGACGGACAAGTCACGTATGACGGGAGGAAACTTGGAGACAGCCTGATAGACCGGCAGCGCCTGCCATTGCAAAGGCGCTGCATCCACTTCGAATACGGCTACCGGTGCGGGTAGCTCGAAGCGCTGCTGCCACTGCGGATGCAGTTCGCCGACCCAGCCTACCGGCACGCCCTCGACCACCACCCGGGCACAACGGCCGGGATGCAGGGCCGGGTGTTGCGCACGTTCGAAGCCGGCGTGGCGCGGTGCAAGCAAGGACTCGAGATCACCCTTGATGTCGAAGAAATCGGCCATGCGCTCGGGCGTTCCCCATTGCTCGGACACCACCGGACCAAGCGCAGCAGCGGCGATTCGTACCGGCTGGCGCACACCTGCCACTTCGAGCGCGCCCTCGGGCAGATCAGGTGCTCGCAGAAACACGCGCCCGATCTCGAATACTCGAACCCGCGCCTGTCGCCGGTTGACGTTGTAGCGGATGTTGTCGACCAATCCGCCGATGAGGCTGCTGCGCATCACCGACAGCTGACTGGCAATAGGATTGAGGACCTGAATGGGTCTGGCATTGCCCGCCAGCTGGGCCTCCCAATCCGGCTCCACGAAGCTGAAATTGATCACCTCCTGATAGTCCAGTGCCGCCAGGGCATCACGCAGGCGGTGCAGGGAGCGCTGCTCCTCGGGTGCGCTGCGCATCCTGGCCGGCGCGCACG
>JAHCKU010000215.1 GCA_026125625.1 Burkholderiales bacterium
GGCCGTTGCTGCCGAGCAAGGAGATGCGGCTGCCGGGCGGCAATTCGAGCCCCCCATAGAAGCGCCGAAAGTACTCCAGATCCAGATAGGCAATGATCGACCCGCCTGCGTGGCCATCGCCCGATTCGAACCGGCGGCTCAACACGACGGTCAGCGCACCTGCTTCGGATACGAAGAACGGGTCGGAGATGCGCAGCTCATCGCCATTGGGGGCTGCCTGCAGCCATGCCAGCACTTCGGGCGTCGGTGGGGTGCCTGGCACTGCCGCCTTTCCGCCTGTGATGGGGAGGTTGTGCGGGATCAGCGCCAGGTCGCGCAGCTGCGGCAGGTGCTGAACACGCTCGCGCAGTCCCTTCTGCAGCGTCGTATCGTGCTGCATGAGCTGCGGGTCTGGCAGGGCCTGATATTCGCGCAACAGCACGTCCACTGCCTGCAGCGAAGCAGCAGTATGCTCCGCCAGCAGCCTGGCCGAGGTTGCCAGTTCCCGCTGCGCACCCTCGAGCACGATGTCCAGCCTGCGGAGCACGTCGTACACCTGGAATACGCTCATGATGATGATGACCAGAATGCCCGCAGCCCAGACGGCGTCATGCAGATTGGGGCGTGCGGTCGCGGGCGTCACGGCAGTGCTCACCTTCACGTGCGGGGAAAGGACCAGTCATTTTAGAACCAAGAAACGTGCTCCATGACGCGCGGGCTGGAGGAACGTCGGCGGTATACTTCGCGGGAGATAGCGTGAGTTTCCAGCGGAGCCCGGTGCATGCACCACCACATACTGGTCGTCGATGACGATCCCGATATCGTGACCCTGGTCTACGACTACCTCTCCGAGTTCGACTTGCGCGTAACCCGCGCGGGCGACGGGCAGGCGATGCGCGAAGCGCTCGAGCGCGAGGTGGTCGATCTCATCGTGCTCGATGTCCGCCTGCCGGACGAGGACGGTATCACGCTCATGCGGGGAATACGCAGCACTTCGCGCATCCCCATCATTCTGCTTACTTCCCGCAAGGATGACGTGGACCGCGTACTCGGGCTCGAGCTGGGCGCGGATGACTACGTGACCAAGCCCTTCAACCCTCGCGAACTGGTGGCGCGGATCAAAGCTGTGCTGCGGCGTGGTCAGGTGCAACCGCCCAACCCGGCGGGCGAGGGCGTGCGTGCGCTGCGTTTCGCCGGCTGGGAGCTCGACCTTCGCACCAGTCGGCTGCGCTCGGAAGCCGGCGAGCCGGTGTATCTCACGCATGCCGAGGCACGGCTGCTGCATGCCTTCCTGAAGGCGCCCCGCAGACCGCTCAGCCGGGATCAGCTCCTGGATCTGAGCCGTGACCACGACGACGACGTATTCGATCGCAGCATCGACGTGCAGATCCTGCGGTTGCGGCGCAAGCTCGAGAACGACCCGAGCCGGCCGGAGCTGATCAAAACGGAGCGCGGCGTAGGCTACTTCCTGGACGCAAAGGTGGAATCCGTCGAGTAGAGGTCGCCTCGTCGAGGTGCTGCCTCGGACAGGGCAAAAAATGTCGGCGGGCAAACCAGCCGCCCGCCGCGAAGACCTCGACGCACTCGCACTCACGCGTCGGAGGGAAGGAACGGTACGCAACCTTGATCGAACCTGCCTTCAGCCGGTGACTGCTGCACACCGGTTGAACGATCTGAGGGAAATCATCCTTCCCGTCCGTTACTGAACGATTTTCCTTCGATGTCCAACTGTAATCTCCCCGGGCATCAGCACGGTTGCAGTGCAACATGCCGCCCGAAACAGCCGGAATTGCTTGCGCGCCGGCAGTTCCATCCGCCACCGGCTTTGCCGGCGCTTGACACGTTCCCGCCATGTCATGGAAGATGCGCCGACGCTATATCCTGGCTTGCATAGCGGAACCGTGCACGCAGGTTCGTTCGAATTCAGAAGAATAGGAGGCATGTCACGCATGAGCCGTTTGCTCCGCCCACGTTCTTGTGTTGCCGCGTTGCGCTCGCCGGCGTGATTTCCCCTTGCCTGCGAAAGCGCAGGACGCCGAGGAGCGCATCCGCCGGCTGGAAGAGCAGTTGCGCAGTGACACAGGAGCTGCAGGAATTGAAGGCCAGCCTGAAACCGGCAGCACCTGCTCCGGCCGTGGAGGAGGCCGTCCCGGCTGATGTGCCTGTTGCCGCCACGCCGCCGGCGGTGCGCCGGCAGCCGGAAGCAGAGGCGGTAAAGCGCGCGCTCAGGCAGAAGCGACCGCGGCGGCAATGGAGACCGAGGCGCTCAGGGAGCGTGCAGGGCCTGGAGCAGCGCATCGATCAGCAGGGAATACGGGGCCGCTTTTCGCAGGGGATCTTCAGAGGATCCGCACGGCAACTGGTCGGTAAAGCTCGGTGGACGCGTGCAGTTGGACTATCGTGACTTCAGTCCCGATAATCGGATTGCCGACACTTTCAGCGTACGCCGTGCGCGCTTCGGCGTGAATGCGACCCTGTTCAAGGATTATCGCCTCGTGGTCGAGGCTGAATTCGCCAACGGCAACGCCAGCGGCAGCACGGCCCAGAACGTCGCCTTGACTTCAGGATACTTCGATATCGGCTGGTTCTCTCCCTGGGCGCGGCTTCGCCTGGGGCAATTCAAGCCTGCCTTCGGCTATGAGCAGAACTTGTCCACTCTCTACAGCGACTTCATGGAGCGGGGATTGACGCAGAGTCTGCTGCAGAACCTGAACTACGACCGTGGCGTGATGGTTTACGGCACGCCCTATCGGGGATTGTGGTACGGCGCGAGCATCACCAACGGCACCGGCACCAATCTCGAGGAGAAGCAGGGCAACGCCCAGGATGTGCGTGCCGACGGCAAGGACATCACGCTGCGCGGCGTGGTGAACTTCGCGCAGCTGTTCGACGTCCGGGACAGCATCCTCCACGTCGGCGCTTCGTACAAGGACGGCAGCGTCGCCAACAGCGCAACCAATCCGTACACTGCCGCCAGCGTCCAGACCGAAGCGCGCGGCGTGACCTTCTTCACACCGGCCGCCTTCAACGGTGCGGGATCGGATGTCGGCAATATCGACCGCACCTTCAATGCCGCCGAGCTGCTGCTGGCGTATGGTCCGTTCAAGCTGCAGGGTGAATACTGGCAGGTCGAATACGACGGAACGCGCCGCTCGCCGGCACCGGCGCTCGACTTCAACCGCAAGCTCAGCGCGAGCTACATCGCCGCGCTGTGGATGATCACCGGTGAGTCCTACGCCGATTCCTATCGGGACGCCGTGATCACCAAGGTCGCGCCGCGCAACCGCTTCGCGCGCGGCCAGGGCGGCGGCTGGGGAGCCTGGGAACTGGGGCTGCGCTACAGCACGTTCGATGGAGACGAGTTCAGCAACGCCAACCCGGTGCGCACCGGACAGCTGGCAGCGACCTCGCCGGCAGGCAATTCCACCGCGGGTGCCCACGCCTGGACCGCTCAGCTGAAGTGGATTCCGAACCTCTACACCCGCTTCTCGCTCAACTACGTTCGCACCGAGTTCGACACCCCGATCCTGATCAGCGGTACCTCGGCAGATCACGAGGAGGCCGTCATGCTGCGTGGGCAGATCGACTTCTAGCATTCCTGATTGGAGCACCAAACATCGGAGGACACTCAATGTGCCAGCGCGTGATGTGGTTTCTCGGGCAGCTTGCGCTCGGGCTGATTTGTTGGACGCAGGTTCAAGCCGCGGAACTCACCGTATCGGCCGCCGCAAGCTTGACCAACGCATTCACCGAGATCGGAAAGGAGTACGAAAAGGCACGGCCGGGCGATCGCGTGCTGTTCAATTTCGGCGCATCCGGTTCTCTGCTGCAGCAGATCGTTCGCGGCGCTCCGGTGGACGTGTTCGCTTCCGCCGATCTCGAAACGATGGACCGTGCGCAGAAGCAGAACGTGGTGGTGCAGGGCACGCGCGTCAATTTCGCGGCGAACAAGCTGGTGGTGATCGTTCCCGGCAGTTCCAACGCGCAGCTGGACAGCCTCGCCGACCTGGGCGATGCGGCCATCCGCCGCATCGCGGTAGGCATCCCCGAGAGCGTGCCGGTGGGACGCTATACCAAGGGCGTTCTGGAGGCGGCAAAGCTGTGGGAGCCGTTGCAGCCGAAAATGATCTTCACGCAAAACGTCCGACAAAGCCTCGACTACGTCGCGCGCGGTGAAACCGATGCCGGTTTCGTATACGCCACCGATGCACGCATCGCGCAGGAGCGCGTGCGCGTCGCCCTGGAGGTGCCCACCGCCGATCCGATCCTCTATCCGATCGCGGCGGTGAAAGGAAACGGGCAGGAACGCCAGGCGCGCGACTTCGTGCAATTCGTCCAATCCGAGCGCGCACGCCAGATCCTGGAAAAGTATGGATTCGGCCCCCCTTGAGGGTGGGTGCCGGCCGTTGCCCGGTTCGCCCGAACAGGCCTGCCTCGCACCCCTCATGCATGCAGAAGTTCGGTCCCCGCCGTCTATAATCCTGCGCCATGCTCGGCGAGGCCATCATTCCGCTCACCCTGACCCTGAAGGTCGCCGGATTCGCAACCTTGCTCGCGCTGATCTTCGGCGGCCTGGTCGGTTACGTCCTGGCGCGTTTCAGCTTCTGGGGCCGCGACGTGCTCGATGCCATCTGCACCTTGCCGATGGTGATGCCGCCAACCGTGCTGGGCTACTACCTCATCGTGATCCTCGGACGCCGCGGCTGGCTCGGGCAGTGGCTCGACCAGACTTTTGGCGTCACGCTGATGTTCACCTGGCAGGGTGCGGTCATCGCCGCGGCGGTGGTGGCGTTTCCGCTGGTATTCAAGTCCGCCCGCGCGGCCTTCGAGGGCGTGGATGCACACCTGGAGAATGCCGCACGCACGCTCGGCGCCTCGGAGCTGCGCGTGTTCTTCCGCGTGACGGTGCCGCTGGCATGGCGCGGGATTCTGGCAGGCACCATGCTCGCCTTCGCGCGTGCGATGGGGGAGTTTGGTGCCACCTTGATGGTCGCCGGCAATATCCCCGGCAAGACCCAGACCTTGTCGCTGGCGGTCTACGATGCGGTGCAGGCGGGGCACGACGATCTGGCCAATTTTCTGGTCATCGTCACTTCCGTGGTTTGCGTGCTGATCCTGGTTGCCTCGGGCAAGCTGCTCAAGCCGCGCCACTGATCCGATCCCGCGTTTCATGAAGCTCGAAGTGGAAGTGCGCAAAGTGCTGCGCTCGCGTGATCGCGAGTTTCGCCTCGACGTGCGTTTCCGCTCCGAGCACGATCGGGTGGTGGTGTTCGGCGCCTCGGGCTCCGGGAAGAGTCTGACCATGCAATGCATCGCCGGACTGTTGCGCCCCGATGCCGGGCGCATCGTGGTCAACGAGCGGGTGCTGTTCGATTCTACGCTCGGCATCGACCTGCGGCCGCAGGCGCGCGGCGTAGGCTTCGTGTTTCAGGACTACGCGCTGTTCCCGCACATGAGTGTCAGGCACAACGTCCGCTTCGGCGTCGACCGTGCCAGCTATCCGGATCACGCGGTGCTCGAGTTCCTGCGGCTGTTCGAGCTCGAAGCGATGGCCGATGCGTTCCCGCGCAATCTGTCCGGCGGCCAGCGGCAGCGCGTGGCGCTGGCGCGCGCGCTGATCCGGCAGCCGCAGCTGCTGCTGCTCGACGAGCCGTTGTCTGCCCTCGACCCGCTTTTGCGTGAGCGGATGCGGGAGGAACTGGTGGACACGCAGCGGCGCTTCGACGTCCCGATGATCGTCATCACGCACGATCCGGCGGATGTCGAAGCCTTCGCCGAGGATGTGGTGGTAATGGATGGCGGTCGCGTGGCACGCACCATCGCGCTGGGAGACGGCGACGGTGCATCCGTCGATGGCGAACGCAGGCAGCGCGTGGGCCGTGCGATCGCGGATCTGTA
>JAHCKU010000216.1 GCA_026125625.1 Burkholderiales bacterium
CGCCAATAGCGATGTGCCCGTCATTCTGGCGGCGACCCAGCCTGTGGAATCGCTGTTTCGTTCGGTCAGCAGCGTTCAGGTATTGCCGCAGGCCATCTCGGGCAGTCACGATCGCACGAGCGAGGCGGACCTCGCATCCGCGGCGCGTCCGATCCTTGACGCGTATTACGCCATGCAGCTGGAGGAGTTCAGGGCACTGTTCGACAAGCGTGCCGGCGAGAACAGAACGACGACCGATATCTCAGACGCGGCGCGTGCCGCGACTTTCGGAAATATCGCTGCGCTTCTGGTTGATATCGACAATGTTGTCGACGGGGTGGTCGATGAGGAAACCGGCGCTGTCACCTTCGATGATTCAGGAGACGCCAAAAACTATGGCGTGGTCGATGAGATCGCCAGTCGCGCCTTGCGTACCGGGGCGCATGTGCTCGGCGTGCGGAAGGCCGACATACCCGATCAAAAGGCGCTTGCAGCGATCCTTCGCAGTCCGCGGTAGTGCCTCCTCCCCGACAGGATCGCTTCGCTGTCGAAGTAGCCATGGTCGGCCAATGCCGCATCATCCTATTCGCGCTATGTGACTAATAATGATACATTACGCGAAACATACGAGGCGACTACATGGCTGCTCCCAGCCCAGTATCTGCCGTTCTCGATACGGCTGAACGCTCCGGGAAGCTGAATCTCCGCACGCAAGATATTCGCGCAGCTTTGCCGGACCTCAGTGCAGAAGCCTTGCGCCAAGCGCTGCATCGACAACAGCAGCGAGGACGGCTCATCCGTCTATCCCGCGGCTCGGATCACTGGCTCATCGTGCCGCTACAGCACGCCGATGCCGGCGCCCCGCCACTGGAAACCTGGCTCGACCGCTACATGAGCAAGACGCTTGGGATTCCCTACTACGTTGCTCTGCTCAGCGCGGCTGAAATTCATGGCGCTTCGCCTTACGCGGTGACGGTGACGCAAGTAATGGTGTCCGAACGCCGACGTCCGATCAAAGTCGGCCGGCACGAAGTGGTGTTTCACACTCGCGCACGAATCGAGCACATGCCGACTCTCTGGCACGAGACGCCTGATGGGCGCTTCAAGGTCGGCACGCCGGAACTGACCGCGCTGGAACTGGTGGAGCGAGCAGCCCTGGTCGGCGGCATGGCCCGCGTGCGGGAGGTACTGCAGGCACTATGGCCTTCTTGCACGTCGCAAGGCCTGACCAAGGCGCTGGAAGCGCTTCAGGAAGTGCCAACCGCGCAACGTCTTGGAGCGTTGCTGACTCACGATGGCCAAGATGCCCTCGTGCTGCAAGTCGCCGAGTGGCTGCGTGACAAGTCACTGCGCATCGTGCCGCTCGAGGGCGGGCAATCATCGGACACACCGTCTGAAGTCGACGCCGCCTTCAAGGTGCGGCTCTCCGCTGATCTGTACAACGCCAGCACATGATCCAACACACTCACCTGACCGCCTGGCAAGCCTATGCACCCTGGCCCAAGCGCAGCCAGATCGAGCAGGATCTCAGGCTATCCCGCGGCGTCGCTGCCATCTTTGCCGATCCCGTACTGGGCGAGCATGTGGCACTGCGCGGTGGCACGGTGTTGCACAAGGCACACTTGGCTCCGGCCGCGCGCTACTCGGAAGACATCGATCTGGTGCTGGTGAAGGCGATGGATACGGAAACATTGGACCAACATCTGCGTCGTGTCTTGTCGCCGGTGCTGGGGCAGGCGGCCGACTCGCTTGTCTCGGATGCCTGGTTGGCGATCCGCAACGCGATGCGGCCATCCAAGATCCTGCGTACCACCTACAGATTCGTCCCGATCGGACTGCGACGTCAGGAAATCATCAAGGTCGAGATCAATCTCAATGAAAGCGCGTCGCTCTATCCATTGGTGAGCGTCGAACTAGACTCACTGAACGACGACAGCGAGCATGTCCGCGCCATGGTGCGCTCCTACGACATCAACGAGATGCTGGGCACCAAGACACGGGCGTTGATGCAGCGTGAGCAGGGACGTGATCTCTTCGATCTTTTCCATGCATGGCAGATCAGTCAGGCGGGCATCACGCCCTACGCGGTCGACGGCGCCAAGGCCATGGAAGCCTTTGCGTGGTATCTGGAGCAAGAGGGTACCCAAGTGGGCGCTCATGAGGCGAATGTCCGTCTCGACGCACGCCTGCGCAAGCAGGCATTCAGACGGGACATGGATACGCTGCTCCGCCCTGGTCTACCCAAGTTTGACGTCGATGCCGCCGCGATCGTTGTGCGGGAGGCATACTTCAAGCATTTGAAGCCTTGAGGCATTCGATCAGTGCCTAGGCAGCACTCGTGTGCTATGTCAGGTCCTCTCATTGCACGGCGGCTCCATGTCCACGTCTACGACGACCATCCGTCTTCCGAAAGAGTTAAAGGACAAGGTCGCTCGCGCCGCAGAGCGCGCAGGCAAGACGGTGCACGGCTTCATCCTGGAAGCGATTGCCGAGAAGGTCGAGTTCGAAGAACGGCGGGCAGCTTTCGTCGAAACCGCGGAACAGCGCTACGCAGTCGTAGTCGCTTCAGGCAAGACGATTGGCTGGTCGAAAATGCGCGAATACCTGGAGCGTCGGATTACAGGGAGGAGAGCCGCCCAGCCCAAGCCTCGTCGTCTCGTGCGAGAACTGCCTTGAAAATCGTCGCCTAGTTGAGAAGGTAGTAAGTCCACCAAGAAGAGGACGTCGTGCTGTGGAACGCGACTGGCGGCTCCTCGGCCATAGCTGCCGGTGGTAGCCGCTCAATCGAATGGTCGGTGTTGCGCGGGTTACTGTCACCGGCCGCTTGCCTTAGCGGCAAGGGACGGCACCTGCTCCATAGAAAAATAGACCGATCGGCACGCGCTCGCCCAACTGGAAAATACGTCCACATCAGCCGGATCGTCCGATGCAGCGGCACGAAGAATGCACGCGAATGGGGAACGGTTTCCCGAAGGAGTTGGGTTATGCAGATGACGGATGCAGTCACCCCGGCGGGGATTATGCAATTGGGCATGGGTTTTTGGGCCTCGAAAACGCTGTTGAGCGCCGTCGAGCTGGAATTGTTTACAGCCCTGGCCGATGGGCCTCTGACCGGCGGCGAATTGGAAAAGCGCCTAGGCCTTCATCCGCGGGCGACTTACGATTTTCTGGACACGCTGGTCGCCGTGCACATGCTGGAACGCGAAGGCAATGGCCCCGGTGCGCGCTACAAGAATACGCCCGAAACTGGCCTGTTTCTGAACAAAAAGGGACCGACCTACATCGGTGGCATTCTGGAAATGTCCAATGCGCGGCTCTACAAGTTCTGGAGCGATCTGACCGAAGCACTCAAGACCGGCAAGCCCCAGAACGAGATCAAACATACGGGCAAGCAGTTGTTTGAAGAGCTCTACGCCGAACCTGCGCGCCTCGAGCAGTTCATGAATGCGATGGACGGCGTTTCGATGGGCAATTTCATGGCCTTCGCCGAAAAATTTGATTTCGGTAAGGTCAAGACTCACCTCGACGTCGGCGGCGCCACCGGGCAATTGGCGATGGCCATCGCTCGCCGGCATCCCACCGTGCAGTCGACGACAGCAGACTTGCCCGTGGTGCAGCCGATTGCCGAACGCCACGTCCAGGCCGCCGGCCTGAGCAAGCAAGTTCAAACCAAAAGCATGGACTTTTTCAAGGACGACTTCCCCGCCGCCGACCTGATCACCATGGGGATGATCCTGCACGACTGGAATTTGGAAAACAAAAAGATGCTGATTCGCAAGGCCTTCAAAGCCGTCAATCCTGGCGGTGCTTTCGTGGCCATCGAAAACATCATCGACGACGAGCGCCGCCAAAACGCTTTCGGCCTGATGATGTCGTTGAACATGCTGATCGAATTTGGCGAGGCTTTCGATTTCACCGGAGCCGATTTCAAGAGTTGGTGCCTGGAAGCCGGCTTCAAGCGTGTAGAAATTCTGTCACTCGCCGGACCGGCCAGCGCTGCAATCGCCTATAAATAAACGTCGGCCGGGCGTCCCTGGTTGTGATACCAGGGACGCTCGCTGTCTTTCCCGCGCCGGGGCATTGGCGCATGTTCACGCCGCGAGCTTGACTACTTTCAGCGCCTTACGTCGCTGCTCCGCGTGCCATAAAGCGAGTTTTCGTTCTCGGATATCTTCCAACCCTAGGGGAGGTACCGGCTTCACGCGATCAGACCCGATGCCAAGTCAGGCGGCACGTGTAGGGGGTGCCGCGGAGGAAAGCGGCTGCACCGCCAACCGTAGCCCCATCGCCTTGAGAATGGCGGACAGGCTGCTGAGCGCCGGATTGCCCTTCGGCGATAGCGTGCGATAGAGCTGCGTCGGGTTCAGGTGGGCCTGTTCAGCCACGGCCTGCACGCCGCCGAAGGCTTGCGCCATGTGGCGCAATACGGTCAGCAGCTCGGCCTGGTCGCCATCTTCGAGAATGCCGTTGATGACTTCGAGCGCCAGCGCAGGATCGCTGCGGTACAGCTCGGCCATCGCTTCGTCATGGGGTCTGCTTCTCATCATTGCCTCGAAGTTGCCAGTCCTGCCAGTAGTCCACCGCCCGGTCGATGTCCGCGCTCTGCGTGCGTTTGTCTCCGCCGCACAGCAGCAGCACGACGCGCCGGCCGGCCAAGGCGTAATACACCCGATAGCCTGGCCCTACATCGACGCGAAGCTCCCACACACCATCGCGGCAGAACTTGTGGTCGCCGAAGTTACCTTGCTCCATGCGCGCCACACGCCGCACCACCGCCACCTTGGTCCGGCTGTCGCGTAGCTGCCGCAGCCAGTCGAGATAGAGGTCCTTGTGGCTGCCAGCCGTCAGGTAGTGTTCGATCCGATACATGGCCATACTCGTTTATAAACGAATACTTGTCAAGTCATCGCAGTGGACTCCGCCACTGCGATGGGCCGCCCGGCTACGACACTCTTGCGTCGGCTCGCCACCAGTTCGGCCGCGTCGCGCACCAGCTTGTCCTCGGTGTGGACGTAGTGCATGAACACCTTGCGGTCCGTTGGAGTAGCCTTCCATAGGAAGCTGGGCACCACGGTATCTCGTAGTTCGACGGCCCATGATCCATTGGGTGCAGAGGCGATCGCCTGCCGCCCACTCCCCATCAATCAAGATAGAACGGCCCCTGCGTGCGCAGCCGCGCCCTGATCTCCTTGGGCTTTTTCGACGGATCGGTATCGGCGAGGTCGCCGCCGACGATCGAAAACTGATAGGAAAGTGTCACCAGCGAGGTCTTGGCCAGCGTTCCGGCCACGTCGTCCTTCAGTCCGAGCAGCAACGTTGCCGTGCCGGCGGGTGGAACATACAGCGGGAGCAGCTCGGTCTGCTTCTTCCAGACCACCGGCTTCCTGGCACCGGAATCATCCTCGCGCGCGGAATTGCCCCAGCCGATCGATGCGTCTTTGCGCTTGGTAAAGGCGAGGTCGAAGTCGAAGTTCGCCGATGGTTTCACCACCTCGATGGTTTCGACATAGCCGCCGTGCAGGGTGACGTTGATGAACTCCAGGGCGAGGCATGGGGATTTCCCTTCCTTCCAGCTTGCCAGCACCCGATGCGCCATCGGGCCTTCCTTGCGCAGGTATTCGATCAGCGCTTGCGATCCCTTCACCCCGGCCTCGACCGCCGACTTGCCGGCCGCACCTGCAGCACCGGCGAGAACGGCGCTGATGATGACCGCCGTCTCTATGACCACATCGGTCGGCTGCGTGGTGGTTTCTCCGATGCCTGCTTGGTCGGGATCCATTGCCATTGTGCTCTCCTGATGCGCTCTCAGCGTGAATCGACGCTCTGGAGTTTATCCGTGAACCATTCGACCTTCAGCGGTGCCTTCGTCGTATATGGAATCTGCTGT
>JAHCKU010000217.1 GCA_026125625.1 Burkholderiales bacterium
GACCGTGCCTTGCACCGCTTGGTGGCCGTCGTGCAGAGCCATGTCGACGCGGCCCGCAGGGCTGTCGAAGCTCGAGCCCTTCAACGCCGCCATGATCTGCGCCTGCGACGGGCGCTTACCGCCGTTGTCGGCCTGCGCCTTCTCGTAGGCGGCCTTCAGGCCGAGCAGCGCCAGCACCGGGCTGTAGGCGACGTAGGCCGGATCGACGCCGAGGCGCTCACGATAGGCGGCCTTGAACCAGCGGTTGAGCGGTACGTCCGGCGCGAACACGCCCACCGGCCCGCGCGCACCGAGGATGGTGCCGTCGGGCAGGATGCCGGCCATCCGGTCCAGGTGCGGCTCGGCCGCGACCAGCACCAGCTGGCTGTCACGAAACAGACCGCGCGGGCGCGCCTGCGCCAGGAAGCTGTCCAGATCGCTGCCCCAGAAGCTGCTGTGAATGACCTGCGGGCGCGCCTGCGCCAGCGCAGAGATCTCGGCGCCATACTGCCCGGCGCCGAACTTCGGCATGTGCGAGACGACCACTTTCACCTCCGGTCGCAACACCTTGAGCGCCGCCTCGAAATCGCGCCAGGAATCCTGGCCGTAGGCGTAGTTCTGGTTGATGCCGGCGACGGTGCGCAGGTCCGGCCGCGTCTCGGCCAGGTACATGGCCGCACCCACGGCGTCCATGACCATGGTCGCGCGCGTGCGGAATACGTGCTTGTAGCGGTTCTCCTCGAACAGCCGCGGCGAGCCGCAATCGAAGAAGATGGTGAGCCGCTCCAGCTCGTCCGCGACCGGTGCCACGGCCAGACAGTTCGCGCTCGAGATGTAGCCGATGACGAAGTCGACCTTGTGCCGCTGCACCAGGTTGCGATACTCGGTCACCTGCTTGGTGCTGGCGCCGGCCTCATCGATGATCACCAGCTGCAGCGGCGTACCGCCGAAGCCGCGCTGCGCGTAAGGCTCGGGTACCTTGCCGGCATTGAGCGCATCGACCAGGACCTCGGCGCCGCCGCGCGAGGCCTTGCCGAACGTGGCAGCCCCCGGTCCAGAGAGAAACGTCACGAAGCCGATCTTGAGCGGCGTCTGCTGCTGAGCCACGGCCGGCGGTGCGAACGTCGGTAGCGCGGCCAGTACCAGCACCACAATGCGAACGAGAACGTTGATCATGTTCCTGAAGGATGAAGGCGTAGTGGCTTGTCACGCAGGTGCAATCAGTGCCGCGGACAAGGGCGTTGAGCTACCATCGTTCCAACCTGCTTGAGAGGGAGGAGAAACCATGCCTTTTGCCGACGCCAGTGGCACACGCCTGTATTACGAGGAAACCGGTTCCGGCACGCCGGTGCTGTTCATCCATGAGTTCGCCGGTGATTACCGCAGCTGGGAGCCGCAGGTACGCTACTTCTCCCGCCGCTACCGCTGTATCACCTACAACGCGCGCGGCTATCCGCCCTCCGATGTGCCACAAGATGTCGATGCCTACGGACAGAAACAGGCGGTGGACGACGCCGTGGCGATGCTCGATCACCTGGGCATCGACAAGGCGCACATCTGCGGCCTGTCCATGGGCGGCTACGCTACCCTGCACTTCGGCATCCGCTTTCCGCAGCGCGCCCGCTCGCTGGCCATCTGCGGCGCCGGCCACGGCTCCGATCCGACCACACGCACGCAATTCCTCAAGGATGCGGAGGAACTGGCGCAGCGCATGCAGACCCTGGGCATGGAAGCCGGCATCGCCGACTATGCACGCAGCCCGACGCGGCTGCCGCTGTACTGGAAGGATCCGCGCGGCTTCGAGGAATTCCGCCGGCAGTTCGGCGAGCATTCCAACATCGGCTCCGCGCTGACCATGCGCGGCTACCAGCTCAGGCGCCCGACCATTTACGACATGGCGGCGCAGATGCGCGAGATCACCGCACCTACCTTGATCATCACCGGCGACGACGACGGGCCGTGCCTGGAACCGGGGCTGTTCATGAAGCGCAACATTCGCAGCGCCGGACTGCTGGTAGTGCCCAACAGCGGGCACAGCATCAACCTGGAAGAGGTCGACGCGTTCAATCGTGCCCTGCTGGAGCTGTGGACGGCGGCGGATGCGGGGACCTGGAGGCCATGGGGCGCGGCCTCCTGAGCAATGTTTCCCATCGCCATACGACCACCAGGCCAAATCTCCAGCGAACTGGAGTCCGTCCCGCTGTCGTCATACCGGCGAAAGCCGGTATCCAGGCCGTAGACGACCAACGCAGATCAGAACCGCCGCGGATCGGCCAGACTCTCGAAGCGCGTGTACTCGCCGAGGAATGCCAGGCGCACGGTGCCGATCGGCCCGTTGCGCTGCTTGCCGATGATGACCTCGGCAATGCCCTTGTCCGGCGTCTCGGGGTTGTAGACCTCGTCGCGATATATGAACAGGATCACGTCCGCATCCTGTTCGAGAGCGCCCGATTCGCGCAAGTCCGACATCACTGGCCGCTTGTTCGGACGCTGCTCCAGGCTGCGGTTGAGCTGCGACAAGGCCACCACCGGGCAACCCAGCTCCTTGGCCAAGCCCTTCATCGATCGCGAAATCTCCGAGAGCTCGGTGGCGCGGTTCTCGCCCTGGCCGCTGGCCGACATCAGCTGCAGATAATCGATCACGATCAGGCCGAGCTGCTTGTACTGGCGATGCAGGCGGCGCGCACGCGCACGCAGTTCCAGCGGATTGAGGGCCGGTGTCTCGTCGACGTGAATCGGCGCATCGTTCAGACGCCCGACTGCGTGCGTCAGCCGCTGCCAGTCTTCATCGTGCAGCCGGCCGGTACGCAGCTTGTGCTGGTCCAGCTTGCCCACCGAGCCGAGCATGCGCAGCACCAGCTGCGTGCTCGCCATCTCCATCGAGAACACGCCCACCGGCAGGCCGGCCTCGAGCGCGACGTGCTCGGCGATGTTCATGGCGAGCGAGGTCTTGCCCATGGACGGGCGCCCGGCGACGATCACCAGATCGCCCGCCTGCAGGCCCGAAGTCATGCGGTCCAGATCGAGGAAGCCGGTCGGGACGCCGGTGACATCGTCGTTGCCGCCCTTGTGGTACAGCGCGTCGATGCGTTCGACCACCTGCGTGAGCAACGGCGGCATGTCCTGGAAGCCTTTGCTGCCGCGCGCACCCTGCTCCGCGATCTCGAATACCTTCGACTCGGCCTCGTCCAGGATCTGGCTGGCATCGCGCCCCATCGGGCTGAACGCGTTGTCGGAAATTTCGGTGGCCACCGCCGCCAGCTTGCGCAGAATGGCGCGCTCGCGCACGATCTCCGCATAGCGGCGGATGTTCGCGGCCGAAGGCGTGCCGGTGGCCAGCGCGCTCAGGTAGGCGATACCGCCGATGCCGGCGAGGTCCTTGGTGCTCTCCAGACTCTCCGCCACCGTGATCACGTCGGCCGGTCGCGACAGCTCGATCAGCTTGACGATGTGGCGGTAGATCTGACGATGATCGCTGCGGTAGAAATCGGCTTCGGCGATGAGATCCGCGATGCGGTCCCAGGCACCATTGTCCAGCAGCAGCCCGCCCAGCACCGACTGTTCGGCTTCCACCGAGTGCGGCGGTACCTTGATCAGATCGACCTGGGCATCCGGTGCAGCGGGAGAGTAAGCCATGCGAGGAGGACTTTCTGATTCGATCGACGGTGAGCGCCCCGACCGCGTGTGCACGATACGTGACGCGGCATTCTACTGCGCAACCCACGCCGGTCGCAGGAACAGAAAAACGAAGAGGGGCATTCGCCCCCCTTTGCCCGGTTCGATATGACGTTGCCCTTACTCGGGCACCACCGTGACTTTGACCTGAACCTTGACGTCGGTGTGCAGGTCGAGCGTCACTTCATGCTCGCCGATCTGCTTGAGCGGCCCCTGCATCAGGCGCACCGAAGCCTTGGCCACCTCGAAGCCCTGCGCCTTGAGCGCATCGGCGATGTCGTGATTGGTCACCGAGCCGAACAGGCGGCCGTCCACACCAGCCTTCTGCGCGATCTGCAAGGTCAGGCCGTCGAGCTTGGTCGCCTTGTCGCGTGCCGCTTCGAGGACCTCGTTCTGCTTCTTCTCCAGCTCGGCGCGACGCTTCTCGAACTCGGCGATGTTGGCTTCGGTTGCACGGCGCGCCTTGCCGGTGGGGATCAGGAAGTTGCGGGCGTAACCGTCCTTGACCTTCACGATGTCGCCGAGCTGGCCCAGGTTGGCCACCTTCTCCAGGAGGATGATCTGCATGCCGTCGCCCCCTTAGTGCACGTCGGTGTAGGGAAGAAGGGCAAGATAGCGCGCGCGCTTGACTGCCACCGACAGCTGACGCTGGTAGTGCGCCTTGGTGCCGGTGATGCGTGCGGGAATGATCTTGCCGTTCTCGTTGATGAAGTCTTTGAGCAGTTCGACGTCCTTGTAGTCGATCTCTTCGATCTTCTCCGCAGTGAAGCGGCAGAACTTGCGCCGCTTGAACAGCGGGCGGTTGGCGCGGTCGTCGCGACGCTTGTCTTTCGGTTTGCCTCGTCCGAATGCCATGATGTTTTCCTCTATTCCGGTTCGAATTCGTTGATGTGCAGGATCACGCGTGTGCTGCGGCGGCTGCGATTGGCGAGAAATCCGGTCACGGTGACGCAGTCTCCGGGAGCCAGGGCATCCATGCTGCGCGCCAGCTCGCCGATCACCACCGCATCCACCGTCGCCTTCACGCTGCGTGGGATCTGTCCCTCGCGCTGCGTCGACTCGTGCTCCAGCCTCAGGTCCAGGGCAGGGATGCCGGCGGGGGTGTGGCGCAAAGCGTCTCGCGCCACCACGCGTCCCGTCAGGATCACCCGGTTGCGGCCCTGCGGCCCGTTACTTTCCGCCAATCCCCTCCACGCCTCAGGCTGCGCTCGGCGCTGGCGCCGGAGCCGGCGGCGGGCCTTCACCGCGCTCGCGATCACCGGCGGGCTTGGGCCGCTCGGCGCGCATCATGGGCGAGGCCTCGGTGACTGCGGCGTTCTTGTGGACGATCAGATGACGCAGCACGGCGTCGTTGAAGCGGAAGGCATGATCCAGTTCGTCCAGCGTCTCCTGATCGCACTCGATGTTCATCAGCACGTAATGCGCCTTGTGCATCTTCTGGATCGGGTAGGCCAGCTGCCGCCGCCCCCAATCCTCGAGTCGATGGATCTGGCCGTTGCGGCCGCTGATCATCCCGCGGTAGCGCTCCACCATCGCGGGCACCTGCTCGCTCTGATCGGGATGGACGATGAAAACGATCTCGTAATGTCGCATTCGATCTCCTTGTGGGTCGGAAGCCCCCCGGATGCGCGCCGGTGGGGCAAGGAAAATCCTTCGCGGATCGAAGGAAGGCGCGGATTATACGGGTTCGGCGGTTTCCCGGACAAGCCACCCGGCTGCCCACGGATGGGCAATACCCGAACATCCACACCTGCCGCGAGGGGATCGGTCCGTGCCTACCCGATCGTGTGCGATCGTCACCCGATGCAGATCAGGCCGCCCCGGATGTGCTCGGTAAGGGTTGCCGCGTTGGCCAGGCCGTAGACCCCGAAACCCAGCACCAGCCCTCCGGCAGTGATGCGTACCGGACGCGCGCGCGTCAGGCCGTTGAGCTTGCGCAGCGCCAGGCCGGCCAGCAGCAGGTTGGGCATCGTACCCAGTCCGAACGCAGCCATGACCGCTGCCCCATCGAGGGCGTTGCCGGTGAGCAGCGCGGTGCCGAGGATCGCGTACACCAGGCCACAGGGCAGCCAGCCCCACAGCAGCCCGAGACCAATGGCGCGGGGCAGTGTATCGGCTGGCATCAGCCGACGCACCAGCGGCTGCAGGCGCACCCAGAGGATCATGCCGAGCCGCTCC
>JAHCKU010000218.1 GCA_026125625.1 Burkholderiales bacterium
AAGTTCCAGAACGAGCATGTGCGTTTCTTCGACGTGCAGTTGCCTCCAGGCTACCAGGCCTTGTGGCACACGCACCTGCACGATGGTGTGTTCGTCAACATCGAAGCGAGCGAAACCAGTGCCCAGGACCCGGGCGGCGCCCCGCAGCGACGCCCACCGCGCGCGATCGGCGAGACCTATTTCATCAACTACACCAAGAAGCCGAAGGCGCATCGCGTCGGCAACGTCGGCAACACCCTGTACCGGGTGACGGATACCGAGATCCATCGCGGCTGCGGCGGCTTTACCGCGGTGCAGGACGGCCCCGGCCAGAGCCTGATCATCGACAACGAGCGGGTGCGGGTGACCCGGCTCATGCTCGCGCCCGGCGAGGGACTCGCGCTGCACGGACCATGCGGAATACTGGTGGGTGTCAGCGCGGGAGAGCTGGTATTCGACAGCGGTGGTCCATCCGAGCGCATGAGCATGACACCGGCCGGGTTCAAATGGCGCGAGGCGTTCACGCCGGTGCGCGTACACAACGCCGGCGACGGCGTGTTCCACGGCGTGGACATCGTGGTCAAGTGACGACGCATGGCCTCCGACCCCGCACTGCGGGCGCGACCCGCCAGCGCACACACACCAGCGGTTGAAGCACGATGCAACGCCTGCGCCTGAGCGTACTCGACCAGTCACCGATCATCAGCGGCCATGCCCCGGCGCAGGCGATTCACGCCACGCTGGAACTGGCCGAGGCTTGCGATCGGCTCGGCTATCACCGCTACTGGCTGGCCGAGCACCACGCCATGCAGAGTCTCGCCGATCCATGTCCCGAGATCCTGCTCGGCCAGGTTGCGGCGCGCACGCGTCGCATCCGCGTCGGCACCGGCGGTGTGCTGCTGCCCTACTACAGCGCGCTCAAGGTGGCGGAAGTGTTCCGCATGTACGAGGCTTTGTTCCCGGGACGCGTCGATCTGGGTATCGGCCGCGCACCCGGCGGCAGCATGCTCACGGCCAAGGCGATGAACGCCGAGGCCTTTCTCGGCGAAGATCGCTTTCCGATGCTGGTCCAGGAGCTGGTCGGCTATCTGGACGACAGCCTGCCGCCCGACTACCCGTATCACAACGTCAAGGCCATGCCCGCCGGGCCGGGTGCGCCCGAGGTGTGGCTGCTCGGCTCTTCCGACTACAGCGGCGCGCTGGCCTCCTATCTGGGACTGCGTTTCGCCTTCGCCCACTTCATCAATGCGCACGGCGGCGACGCCGTGATGCGCGCCTATCGCGACAATTTCAGCGCCTCGTACCGCGAACGCAGGCCCTGCTCGATGCTGGCGGTATTCGTGATCTGCGCACCGACCCAGGACGAGGCCGAGCGCTTGGCGCGCAGCATCGATCTGCGCCGCTACCAGATGAGCCAGGGGATCGATGCGCCCATCGCCACCTTGGCGCAGGCCGAAGCCTTCGTCTACAGTCCCGAGGCGCGCGCGGTGGTGGAACGCGAGCGCGCACGTGCAGTCATCGGCACGCCGCACAGCGTCAAGCAGCGCCTGCTCGCGCTGCGCGATCAGGCGCAGGCCGACGAGCTGGCAGTGGTCACCATCACCGGCGATTACGCCAGCCGCCTGCGCTCGTACGAGCTGCTGGCCGAGGCCTGCGAGCTGGAGCCTGCGTGATCGTTCGCAAGATGGGGTCGCTCCGCCGCCTGATCGCCAACCCGGATGGCACGACGCCGGCTGTGCTTGGCAGCCACGCCGGCCTCGGCTAATCTTGCACGCCACGTGTAACAGCCTGATGGTACGAAATCGGTGAGCGCGAACGAACGAGGCGTGTCGGCATGAAAAAATGGAACTGGATTGCAATTCTGGCATTGGGCATGCTCACTGCGTGCAGCGGCATGGGCAGCAGGAACGATCCGGTGCTGGTCGACAGCCGCTCGGTCGATCGCCTGTACGGCGTCACGTGGGAACTGAAGACCCTGACGGTGGACGGATCGCGCGTGATCATGCACCCCGACGGCACCATGACGCTGCTGTTCGCACCCCAGGGGCAGGCAAGCGGCTATGCAGCGGTGAACAACTTCAGCGGGCACTACAGCTTCGACCAGAACGGTCGGCTGAGCTGGCCGCCCGCGGGACTGATCACCACACGCAAGGCGGGTCCGCCGGAACTGATGGAGAAGGAACGCGCGTTCCTGGCCGGCCTGCCGAAGACCACGCGTGCCATCCTCGCCGGCAACGCCCTGCAGCTGCAGAGCGAAGACGGCAACACGGTGCTGACGTTCATCAAGACCGGCACCTAGAAAGAGTGTGGACGATCGCGCTTGTTGGCCACGACGGTCATGATGTCCGGGACGCAACCGAAATTTCCGCACTTCGACGAAGACTGGGACGCCGGCGATCTGGGTTGTGGTGATCTCGTCATCCGTCTGCGTTTTCGCCTCAAAGCCATGCAGCCCGGGCAGGTCCTGCGCGTGCACGCCACCGATGCCGGTGCCCGCGAAGATCTGCCGGCCTGGTGCCGCATGACCGGAGAGATCCTGCTGGTGCATGAACCGGAACATCATCTCTACTTCATCCAGCGTACACATCGCTGACATCGACCGCGGCACTGTCCATCATCTTAACGGAGGCCCACATGGCTGGAACCGGCAAGTTCTGCATCAATCTCACCTACTCCAAGGACAACACCGACAAGGCGACGGTGGCTTTCGTGGTGGCCAATGCCGCCGTGGCCTCCGCACAGAACACGCTGGTGTTTCTCAGTATCGAGGGCGTGCGCCTGTCGCAGAAAGGTTTCGCCGACGACATTCACGAAGACGGCTTTGCCCCGCTCAAGGAGCTCATCGAAAATTTCGTCAAGGCCGGCGGGATGATCTACGTGTGCTCGCCATGCTTCAAGAAGCGCAAGCTGGAGGAGTCTGCGCTGATCGAAGGTGCGACCATCGTCGGTGGCGCCAAACTGGTGGAGTTCCTGGCCGACGGCACCCCCTGCATCAGCTATTAGGGAAGCGCTGATCAAGTCTCGGCGGCGAGCGACTGCAGCATGCGCTCAGCGCACCCACACGTCCCCGACGTCAGCTTCGACGGCGGCGATCTCGATTGCGGCAGCGGCCTGCTGCTGCTGATCCGCAAGCACATCGACCCGCTGCCGCGCGGCGGCTTGCTGGAGATTCTGTCCACCGAAACTTCGGTCAAGGAAGATCTCCCCGCCTGGTGCCGGCTGACCGGCAATGCGCTGGTGTCGCAGACCACCGCCGCACGCGGCATGTCCTTCCTGGTATGCAAGGGCATGCTGAGCGAGCGTGCCGGCATGACGTCCAGACCGCAGAGCACGCAGAGCGGACTTGCCCCGGCAGTGGCAGTGGTACCGGTGGTGATTCCCGAGCGGCTGCCTGCCCCTGCCCCGGCGCCGGTCATCGCGGCGCTTTCCGTGATGGGTATCGGCAGCTGGCCGCGCCCGCGCTGGATGCTGCAGGCGGTGCACGAGCGCATGGAAGGCCGCCTGTCGGAGGAGGATTTCCAGGCCACTGCGGACGACGCCGTGCGCTTGGCGGTGGAGGCGCAGCTGCGCGCCGGGGTGGACGTCATCAGCGATGGCGAGCAACGGCGCGACAGCTATGCCAGCTTCGTCGGCGGCCGCCTGGACAACTGCCAGCTCATACCGCTCACCGACCTGCTGCCGCTGGTGGACGATCCCGCGCATTTCGAGCAGGAGCTGCGCGCGCTCGACGTGCCGGCCGCACAGGTGCGGCATCCGGCGGTATTCGGGCCGCTGGGGCGCAGCCGGCCGCTGGCGATGCACGAGGCACGCTTCGTAGGCACCCTCACAGACCGCCCGATCAAGGTCGCGCTGCCCGGACCGTATCTGCTCGCGCGCACCATGTGGATGGAATGCATCTCCGACAACGCCTATCGTTCGCGCGAGCACATCGCGCAGGACATCGTGCGCGTGCTGCGCGAGGAGCTGGCGGAGCTGCTGGCCGACGGCGTGTCGATGGTGCAGTTCGACGAGCCGGTGCTGTCGGAAGTGGTCTTCACCGGCGCGAAGAATCGACGCAGCTTCATGTGCGGCGCACTGTCGGAGAAGGGTGACGTGCAGATGGAGCTGGGCTTCGCGCGCGAGCTGATCAACGCCGTGGCCGACGGCTTCCCGCGCGAGCGTCTCGGGCTGCATGTGTGCCGCGGCAACTGGACTATGGACGAAAGCGCCTGCCTGTCGGGGAGCTACACCCCGCTGCTGCCGAGCCTGTGCGCGCTGGAAGTCGGCACGCTGTTTCTCGAGCTGTGCACGCCACGCGCGGGGGAGATGGCCGTGCTGCGCGGACTGCGCGACGATCAGCGCATTGGCGTGGGCGTGATCAATCAGAAGCACGCGCGCATCGAGAGCGCAGAGGAGATCCAGGCGAAAGCCGAGCGAGCCATCGATCTGTTCGGCGCGCATCGCGTCCTGCTTGTCCCCGACTGCGGCTTCGCCACCTTCGCGGACAATCCGGTGGCACCGGCAGCGGTGGCCGAGCGCAAGCTGGCGGCAATGGCGGAGGCCGCGCTGCGCCTGCGCGAACGCCATCGCATTGCACTGGAACGCGATCCGCAAGCGCTCAAATCGCCTTGAGCACGTCGTAGCCGGTGAGGATGTAGGTCTTGCCCGCCTTGAAGTCACGCACCAGCACGGCCGGATGCTCGGGGGTGATCATGGGTGCCAGCAAGTGCACCGGCGTTTCGATGTCGACGAAGCGGAACGCCTTCTGCATGATCGATTTCACCGGCTCGTTACGCACCTTGGGATCGCGCACCAGTTCGGCGTAGACATACGTCTCGCTGAGCGAGCCGACCACGCGTTTGTTCTGCGTGACCGGGATCTGCGAGAAGTTGTTCTCGCTCATCATCCGGATCGCACGCCCGACGGTATCGGTGACCTCCACGCCGATCAGATCCGCCACCTGCTTGTTGCGCACCAGATCGCGCGCGGTCGGGCCGGGCACGTCGTCGTAGCCCATCATGCGCATCCAGTCGGGGTTGAACATCTTGCCCACGTAGCGCGTGCCATGATCGTGGAAGATGACGACGATGGTCTCCCCCGCCTTGAAGTTGTCCTTGAGCTGTAGCAGGCCGGCGATGGCCGAGCCGGCGGAGTTGCCGACCCAGATGCCCTCCTGCTTGACGATCTCGCGCGTGTAAATCGCGGCATCGCGATCGGTCACTTTCTCGAAGTGGTCGATGACGGAGAAGTCGACGTTCTGCGGCAGGAAGTCCTCGCCGATGCCCTCGGTCACGTAGGGGTAGATCTCCTCCTTGTCGAAGACGCCGGTTTCCTTGTACTTCTTGAACACCGAACCGTAGGTGTCGATGCCCCACACCTTCACGGAGGGCTTCTTCTCCTTCAGATAACGTCCGGTGCCACAGATGGTGCCGCCGGTTCCCACGCCCACCACCAGATGATCGATACGGCCTTCGGTCTGCTCCCAGATCTCGGGGCCGGTGCTCTGATAGTGCGCCTGCATGTTGCTCAGATTGTCGTACTGGTTGGCCTTCCAGGCGTTGGGCGTCTCCTCGACCAGCCGTGACGACACCGAATAGTACGAGCGCGGATCCTCGGGATCGACATCGGTCGGGCACACGATCACCTCCGCGCCGAAGGCACGCAGGGCATCGACCTTCTCCTTGGATTGCTTGTCGGTGGTGGTGAAGATGCATTTGTAGCCCTTGACGATGGCTGCAATCGCCAGGCCCATGCCGGTGTTGCCGCTGGTGCCCTCGATGATGGTGCCGCCGGGCTTGAGCAGCCCGTTGCGCTCGGCGTCCTCGATCATGCGCAGCGCCATGCGGTCCTTGATGCTGTGACCGGGAT
>JAHCKU010000219.1 GCA_026125625.1 Burkholderiales bacterium
CGGCATGGTGCGCACCGGCCGGCTGACACGCCTGACGGTGCAGCTGCGTGATCTGCCCGGCGCACTGGCGCGGGTGACCGCCTGCCTGGCCGAGCAGAACGCCAATATCGAGGAGATCTTCCACCAGCGCGCCTTCACCCAGCTGCCGGTGCAGACGGTGGAAGTCGATTTCGTGGTCCAGACGCGCGACCACGAGCACGAGCAGCAGGTCATCGCCGCGCTGGCCCAGGCCGGGTTCACCGCGCAGCTGAACAACGCCTGAGGGCCGCGCCTACTCGCGCGTGCCTGCGGTACCATGCGCCCTCCAACAGATCACGAGGAGAAGCAGCATGGCGGGACACGACAAGGTTGCACTGGTAACGGGGGCGGGCACCGGCATCGGCAAGGCCTCGGCGCTGGCGCTGCTGCGTGACGGCTACCGGGTGGTGCTGGTCGGACGGCGCAAGGACAAGCTGGATCAGGCGATTGCAGAGGCCGGTGCCGCGGGTGAACGGGCGCTGGCGATCACGGCCGACGTCGGCAATCCCGAGTCGGTGCGCGCGCTGTTCGCCAAGGTGAAGCAGACCTACGGCCGGCTCGACGTGCTATTCAACAATGCCGGCGTGGGCGCGCCAGGCATACCGCTCGAGGAGCTCACCTTCGAGCAGTGGAAGCAGGTGGTGGACATCAATCTCACCGGCCCATTCCTGTGCACGCAGGAAGCCTTCAAGATCATGAAGGATCAGAACCCGCGTGGCGGGCGCATCATCAACAATGGTTCCATCTCTGCGCATGCACCGCGGCCGAACTCGGCACCGTACACCTCGACCAAGCACGCCATCACCGGCCTGACCAAATCCACGTCACTGGACGGGCGCAAGTACGACATTGCCTGCGGCCAGATCGACATCGGTAACGCCCGTACGGAACTGGCCGCGCGCATGGCGGACGGCGTGCCGCAGGCCAACGGCGAGATCGCGATCGAGCCGTTGATGGACGTCGCCCACGTGGGCGAGGCGGTGCTGCATATGGCCAATCTGCCTCTGGACGTGAACATACAGGTCATCACCATCATGGCCACCAAGATGCCGTTCGTGGGGCGCGGTTGAGACAGGCGCCGCTGCGCAGGGATTAAATCAGAATGGGCAGTGCGGATCGAATTGCGGGGGGCGCTTCTCGCGCAGCGAGCGCAGTCCCTCGCGCAGATCCGGGCCGGAGAAGCCGAGCATTTCCAGCGCGAGCGAAGTGTCGAACGCCGGGCCGGCCTGCCGCAGCCAGTTGTTCAGGCTGTACTTGGTCCAGCGCAGCGCCGACTGCGAGCCGCGCGCCAGCTTGCGTGCGACCTCGTGCGCCTTGTCCAGCAGCCGGGCTTCGTCCACGCACAATGAGACCAGGCCGATGCGCTCGGCCTCTTCGCCGCTGATCTCCTCGCAAAGGAGCAGGTAGTACTTGGCTTTCGCCATCCCGCATAGCAGCGGCCAGACGATGGCGGCGTGATCGCCCGCGGCCACGCCCAGGCGCGTGTGGCCGTCGATGATGCGCGCATCGCGGGCGGCAATCGAAACGTCGGCCAGCAGACCGGTGACCAGGCCTGCGCCCACGGCAGGGCCGTGCATGGCCGATACCACGATCTTCGAGCAGTTGATGATGTTGTAGACCAGGTCGCGCGCTTCGCGCCAGACGCGTGCACGGGCGTCGAAGTCGTGGCTCATCTCGTCCACCAGGTCGAGGCTGCCGCCGGCCGAGAACCCTTTGCCCATGCCGCGGATGATGGCCACCCGCGTTTCCGCGTCGCCATCGACGTCGCGCCAGATCTGCGCCAGTTCGGCATGCGTGCGCGCGTCGGCCGCACCCAACCGCCCGGGCTCGCCCATGGCGATGTCGACGATACCTTCCTCAAGACGGGTGATCTTCAACCTGGTGTACTGGTCGTAGGACATCGCGATCTCCTGGGGAAGGTCTGAACGACTATTGCGCTGCACGTTGCCTCAGAGGCGGCGTGCTGCAAGTGGCGCAACCATCAGAGTGTGAGCGGCTGCGTCAGATCGACTCCGGGCAGGACCTGATCGAGCAGCTCGCGCAGCTGGCGGGCAGTATCAGGCTGGATGTCGGCGCCGGGATGGCGCACGCGCGCTCCGGCGATCAGTCCGCGCAGGCGCAGGATCTCCTTGCGTATCCCCATCCCCGGCTGCTGTTCGAACACGATCAGTGGAAGAAAGCGTGCATACAGGGCGCGCACGCGGGTCCAGTCGCCCGCGCCGGCGGCCTTGACCATGGTCATGAGCACCTCGGGAAACGCGAAGCCGGTATTGAAGCCGTCCGATCCCGCCTCGAGGTCGAACTGCGCGTACAGCGCACCCAGGCCGGTGAGGATGGGTATCTTGCGCTGCATGCCGGCGACCAGAGCACGGATCTTCGGTGCGGTGGGCAGCGCTTCCTCCTTGAGCGCGGCGATACGCGGGATTTCCTGCAGCAGGCGCAACAGCAGCGGTACGCCCATGTGCACGCCAGTCGAGGCGGGGTGGTCCTGAGCCACGATGGGGATGGTGATGCCATCGGCGATGACGCGGTAGTACTCGAACACGCGTGCATCGTTCGGTACCGCTTCGGCATGCGGTGTCACCATCACCGCGGCCGCACCGAGCTCCTGCGCCATCTGGCTCAGACCCAGCGCGGCACGCGTGCCGCTATGGCTGGTGCCGACGATCACCGGCAGCGTGCCGCCGCCGGCATTGACCGCTGTGCGCACCACCGCCTCGCGCTCGCGGTCGAGCATGCGGTTGGCCTCGCCCAGCACGCCCAGCACGGTCACCCCGCCCACGCCCGCCCGCGCCATGAAACGCACCATGCGGTCGAGCGACTCGAGGTCCAGGGATTCGTCATCGTGGAACGGGGTGGCGAGGATCGGATAGACGCTGCGGAAAGACAGATCGTTTCCCATGTGCTGGCAGATGCGCGAATGTGATCGAGCATGCATTCTCCATTCTCGTGCCCTGGCATGCAAACCATCATCGCCTATAGAATCGTACCGGTGCGAGTGCGTCGACGACAATGGAGGGCGGCAGCGTGGAATTCCCGGTCAATCAGCTCAAGCGCAACCTGCGCGCGGGCCAGGTGCAGGTGGGCTGCTGGGTCAGTCTCGGGGGCAACGCTTCGGCCGAAATCTGCGCCAGCGCCGGCTTCGACTGGATTCTGATCGACATGGAGCACGCACCCAACGACATTCCCAACGTGCAGCAGCAGCTGCAGGCGGCCGCTGCCTATCCCTGCAGTGCCGTAGTGCGCGCGCCGTGGAACGACACGGTGATGATCAAGCGCCTGCTCGATCTGGGCGTGCAGACGCTGCTCTTGCCGAACGTGCAGAGTGAGGAAGAGGCGCGTCGCGCAGTAGCGGCGGTGCGCTATCCCCCGCATGGCGTGCGCGGAGTCAGCGCCAACACGCGCGCTAACCGTTTCGGACGGGTGAAGGATTATCTGGCGCGCGCGAATGACGAGATCTGCCTGCTGCTGCAGGTGGAGACGCGTGCGGCCATGGGGCAGATCGAGCAGATGGCTGCCGTCGACGGGGTGGACGGCCTGTTCGTCGGTCCGCAGGACCTGGCCGCCGACCTCGGCCATCTGGGCAACCCCGGACACCCGGAGGTCAAGGCTGCCATCGGCGAGGCCATGGAACGCGTCAAGCGCAGCGGCAAGGTGCCGGGCCTGCTCAACTTCAACGAGGCTGAGGCCAAGGACTGGATCGCCCGCGGTGTGCAGTTCCTGGCGGTGACCAGCGATCAGTTCCTGCTTGCGCGTGAGACAAGCGCCGTGGCCGGCCGCTTCAAGAGCTGAGCCCCGCTCGCTACGTTTTGCAACGGTCAGCTGAAATTCAACTGCTCGCCGCTACTTTCTTGCGCTTGGTGCTGGCCAGCAGCAGGGTCAGCAGGCCCAGCAGCAGCTCGTCGGCGAACGGCACGAAATCCGGAATCAGCACATCGAGCAGGAACAGCACGGCGGTGATGGCGAAGAGGGTGGGAAAGCGCAGATTGGCGGCAAAGCGCAGCAGTCGAGTGGTGATGGGATTGGGCATCGTTCCTCCCTGTCAGTCCAGTGGATGCAGGCGCCTGTGCGACTGGTCAGCCGGCGCGCCGTACGCTATCGTGCACGCGGCGCGGATTGCGCATGCCATGAGACCAAATCGACGAGCAGGTGTTCGATCCGCGTGAACGACTTCGAGATCTATTGTCCCCAATGCGCGTGGCGGCCACGGGCGGAAGACCGCTGGGTGTGCATGCCCGAATGCGGTGCGGTATGGAACACCTTCTGGACGCACGGCATGTGCCCGGGCTGTGCGCATCAATGGCATCTGACGCAGTGCTTGGCGTGCCGCCGGCACTCGCCGCATCTCGACTGGTATCACCAGCCGCAGCGCGAGCAGGGTGCGCGCACGCGCGCGCTCGAGAACGTGAGCTGAGGCGCGCCGGCCATGTCGACCATCGTCGTGGTGAGGAAGGGGGGCCGGGCCTGCATCGCCTGCGATACGCTGGCGACCATGGGTTCTCGCAAGCAGAAGGCGCACTACGTGCAGTGCCCGGACAAGGTGTTTCGCTTCGCAGACACCTACATCGGCACCATCGGCTACGCCGTGCACAACACCGTTCTGCGCAGCTATTTCTCGCACCATCCGGAGAACGTCAACCTCGACTCGACGGTGGCCATCTTCGATACCTGGCGCACCATGCATCGCCTGCTGCGCGAGGAATATCACCTCAACCCGCGCCGCGACAGCGACGACGCCTACGAGACCACACGCATGACCGCGTTGCTCGCCAATCCGCGCGGCATCTTCGGCGTCACGCCCACGCGCGACGTGGAGTCGTTTCCGCGCTTCTGGGTCATCGGTTCGGGGACGGATTTCGCGCTGGGCGCGATGTTCGCCCTGTATTCGCGCAGCGACGACGTGGAAGAGATCGCCCGCGCCGGCGTGGAGGCCGGCGCGGAGTTCGATGATGCCAGCGAATTGCCGGTGATCAGTCACCTGATCGAACTGGCGGGTTGATCGGGTGATGCGCGCAAGCGCGTTGTGCTTTTGCGCAGGGCCCCGTTCTGTCCTCTACGCTTCTCGACGATTCGTGTCACGCTCGCTCAGGCCGAGGCCGGCGATGATGTCGGAGACGATGGCCTGTGGTGGTCGGTCGATGTCCATGTTCAGGGCCGCGGGCGGCTTTTCCAGGATCGCGAACTGGGAGCGCAGCAGACTGGCCGGCATGTAGTGCCCTTGACGCGCCTGCATGCGCTGTTCGATCAGCGTCGCGCTGCCCTCCAGATGCACCCAGCGCACGTCCACGCCGCCGCGCTCGATGCGCTCGCGGTAGACCTGACGCAGCGCCGAGCAGGCAAGCACGGCATCGCGCCCCGCACGCGCCTGCTCGTGCAGCAATGCGTTGAGCCGATCCAGCCAGGGCCAGCGGTCCGCGTCGCCGAGCGGTATGCCGGCGCGCATCTTCTCGACGTTGGCGGGCGGATGAAAGTCGTCCGCGTCGAAGTAGCTCCAGCCGAGCCGTGCCGCCAGCGCCTCGCCGACCGTGGTCTTGCCGCTGCCGGCGACCCCCATGAGCACGACGATCATGACCGGCGTTCGATGGCGTGGCCGCCGAACATGTTGCGCATGGTCGCCAGCAGCCTGGCGCTGTAGTCACCCCGACCCTGGGTGGCGAAGCGCGTCATCAAGGCGAGCGTCATCACCGGCGTGGGCACGCCCAGCTCGACGCTCTCCAGTGCCGTCCAGCGCCCCTCGCCGGAGTCGGCGACGATCGGCTTGATCTCCTCCATGAGCGGGTATTGGGTCA
>JAHCKU010000022.1 GCA_026125625.1 Burkholderiales bacterium
ACGGCATGCTGCGTACCGACTTCACGCAGCCGCTGGGCAAGGTGAGTTATCACGTGCCCTGTCATCTGCGGGTGCAGAACATGGGATTGCGCACGCAGGAAATGCTGAAGCTGGTTCCGGATACGCAGGTGAATACCGTCGAGCGCTGCTCCGGCCACGACGGCACGTGGGGCGTGAAAAAGGAGTTCTTCGACAATTCGATGAAGATCGGGCGGCCGGTGTTTCGCGCCATGGGCAGCAACGAGCCGGACTACATCAGTTCGGACTGTCCGATCGCCGGACGCCATATCCTGCAGGGCATGGGGGAGGGCGCCCAAGGCGAGAAGGCCCATCCCATCAGCCTGCTGCGCATCGCCTACGGACTGTGAGCCACCAGGGCAGCTCTGAACAGCGCTGCCCTAGAGATTCGAGATTGCCATGCTGACCCATCACGCAGGAAGGAACGACCACATGCCTCGCATCGCCCGCGACAGCCTGATGAGCCTGGAGGCCTACGCCAAGGTACGCAAGGATTTTCGTGCCAACATCATTGCGCACAAGAAGAACCGCACGCTGCACCTGGGCGATCACGTCACGCTCCAGTTCGAGGACGAGATGACCATGCGCTACCAGGTGCAGGAGATGCTCAGGGCGCAGCGCATATTCGAAGAGCGCGACATTCAGGACGAGCTGGACGCCTACAATCCGCTGATCCCCGACGGCAGCAACTGGAAGGCGACCATGCTCATCGAGTATCCCGATCTGGCCGAGCGCCAGACCGCACTGGCACGCCTGATCGGGATCGAGGACAAGGTGTGGGTGCAGATCGGCGATCAGGCGCGGGTATTCGCCATTGCCGACGAGGACATGGAGCGCGAGAACGAAAGCAAGACCTCCTCGGTTCACTTCCTGCGCTTCGAGCTGGACGATGCCATGAAGCAGGCATTGCGCGACGGTGCCGGGCTGACGATCGGGATCGATCATCCGGCCTACCAGGTCGTGCTGGATCCGGTGCCCCCGTCGGTGCGTGAGTCGCTGGCGAAGGATCTGTTCTAGGAGAACGCATGCCCAGAGCTTCCCCGGTCAGTCTTGATGCGGCGCCGATCCGGAGTTAAATTCCAAGGCATCGCTGCCGTGTCTTCGGCAGCCTGAACAAGACGCCTTCGGAGATTCCAGCATGACGGCCGTCATCGCACAGGGTCGGCTGCTCGACCTGGTGACAGAACGCATCAGGAAGGTGAGCGCGCCGCTCAATGTCCGCCTGTGGAACGGGCGCGTGATCGAGGCACCGGAACCGTCCTCGATCACCCTCACCGTGAAGTCGGCCGGTGCGCTGGCCCAGCTCGCCAAGCCCTCGCTCGGACGCCTGGCCAGGAGCTATGTCGAAGGGGAGATCGACTTCGAAGGCAGCATGCGCGAGGTGGTACGCGTGGGCGAGACGCTGGTGGCGGACAGGTCGACGGTCTACGGCTCGGCGGCCCCTGCCTGGAAATGGTGGCGCCACACGCGTCAGGCCGATCGCCGCAGCATCCAGAGCCACTACGACGTGGGCAACGATTTCTACGGTTTGTGGCTGGATCGCAACCGTGTGTATTCCTGCGCCTACTTCAAATCTCACGACGATTCGCTCGACACCGCGCAGGAGCAGAAGCTCGATCACATCTGCCGCAAGCTCATGCTCAAGCCCGGAGATCGCATGCTCGACATCGGCTGCGGCTGGGGTGGACTGATCCTGTGGGCTGTGCGCCACTATGGGGTGAAGGCGCTGGGCATCACCTTGTCCGAAGGTCAGCATGAGTACGCCAGCGCACGCATTCGCGAGCTGGGCCTGCAGGATCGCTGCGAGGTACGCCTGCTCGACTACCGCGACGTGCCGGAGGACGAGCCGTTCGACAAGATCTCCAGTGTGGGGATGTTCGAGCATGTCGGCCGGCACAATCTGCCGGTCTATTTCTCCAAGATCGATCGGCTGCTCAAACCCGGCGGTCTGGTGATGAACCATGGCATCACCACCAATTCCCTGGACAATGCGGCCCTGGGTAGCGGCATCGGTGAGTTCGTCCACGAATACGTCTTCCCCGGAGGCGAGCTGATGCACGTCAGCTGGGTGATGCAGGAGATGGCGCGACAGGGGCTCGAGGTGTGGGATGCCGAGTGCCTGCGGCCGCACTATGCGCGTACGCTGTGGCATTGGGTCGATCGCCTGGAGGGCTCTCGCGATGCCGCGCGAGACATGGTGGGAGAAAAGCACCTGCGCACGTGGCTCATCTACATGGCCGGTTCTGCGCATGCGTTCGGCCGCGGCTGGATCTCCCTCTATCAGCTTCTGGGCGCCAAGCCGTTGCGCGACGGCAACAATACCCTGCCCCTGACCCGCGCACACCTGTATTCATGATGCAGCTCGTTTCCGCCTCGTTCGTTGCCAGGTCCGGACGCATTGCCGCACACGCCATGCTGCTTTGCCTCGGCCTTGCCCTGGCGTTGCCTGCCGACGCAGTACGCCGTCGTGACCAGGAGAATCCCATCACCAATGCTCCGGAGAAGGGCCCGTTCAAGGAACTCGACATTGCCCCGCCGGCATTTCCCGCAGACAAGAATCTGATCGAATTCACCGCCACCGGTCGCAACGCCAATCGCTACTTCATCGACGGCTCGTCGCTGAGCGTCGGAGGCGACGAGGTGATCCGCTTCGCGCTGGAGGTGCGCTCGCCCAGTGGCGTGCGCAACATCACCTATTCGGGCGTGCGCTGCGAGACCAAGGAATGGAAGGACTATGCTTTCGCCAATCCGGACAAGACCTGGCGGCAGAACGAGGAAGCCGTCTGGCGGCGGATCGAGCGCAAGAACGTGAACAACTACCAGGAATCCCTGTTCAAGGAATTCCTCTGCTTCTCCGGGGTAATGTCGGGTGGTCCAAGAGGAAGTGCGAAGACCATCGTGCGCCTGCTGAAGAATCCGCCGGAGCCGGATGGGCGGACGTTTCGGACCTACCGCTAGCAGCCCCGCAGGGCGTGCCGTTATAGCAGCACCAGGTTGTCCCGGTGAATGAGCTCCGGCTCCTCGATGTAGCCGAGCCTGCGCTCGATCTCGGCCGAGGGTGCGCGCAGGATGCGGCGGGTTTCGCTGGCACTGTAGTTCACCAGCCCGCGCGCGATCTCCCGACCCTGAGGGTCGATGCAGCTCACCACGTCCCCGCGCTCGAACTCGCCGCCCAGATCGGTCACGCCGATCGGCAGCAGGCTTTTGCCATCGTGCACCAGGGCGCGGGTGGCCCCTGCATCCAGCACCAGACGGCCGCGCACCTGCAGATGATCGGCCAGCCACTGCTTGCGTGCGGCCAGCGTAGGTGTGTCGGCCAGCAACTGGGTACCGATCATCTCACCGTCCAGCATGCGCAGCAGCACGCGTGATTCGTGGCCCGAGGCAATGACGGTGTGCGCACCGCTGCGGGCTGCACGTGCCGCGGCGCGGACCTTGGTGATCATGCCGCCGCTGCCGATGTGACTGCCCACGCCTCCGGCCATCTGCACCAGATTCGGGTCGCCGGCACGCGCTTCCCGCACCAGCGTCGCATGCGGATCCTGGCGTGGGTCGGCGGTGAACAGGCCGGGCTGATCGGTGAGGATCACCAGCACGTCAGCCTCGACCAGATTGGTCACCAGCGCCCCGAGCGTGTCGTTGTCGCCGAACTTGATCTCGTCCGTGGCGACTGTGTCGTTCTCGTTGATGACCGGTATGACATCCAGTTCCAGCAGAGTGCGCAGCGTGCTGCGCGCATTCAGATAGCGCCTGCGGTCGGCCAGGTCCTCGTGCGTCAGCAGGATCTGCGCGGCATGCAGGCCGTGATCGCGAAAGCACGTCTCGTAGGCCTGCACCAGGCCCATCTGTCCGACTGCGGCCGCCGCCTGCAACGCATGCAGCTGGTGCGGCCGCTTGCGCCAGCCCAGGCGCTGCATGCCTTCGGCCACCGCGCCGCTGGAGACCAGCAGCACCTGGCATCCCTTGCGCTTCAGCTCGGCGATCTGCGCTGCCCAGCGCGCCAGCGCCACGTGATCCAGGCCATGCCCGCGATCGGTCACCAGGCTGCTGCCGACCTTGATCACCAGGCATTTGGCTCGCGCCACGACCGACGTCACGTTCACTCCTCGGTGGAAGAAGCCTCGGGTGCCGGGGCCTCGTTGCCGGAGGCCGGCAAGATAGCAGAAGGCGGCGCAGGTTCGCTGCCGATGAATTCGGCCACGGCCAGCGTCAGTTCCCGGCAGCCCTCGCCCGACAGCGCGGAGATGGGGAAGACGCGTCCGCTGCTTTCCTCCATGTCCGGGCTCAGGGCACGGAACCGCTGCACGAATGCCTCGATGCGCGCGGCGCGGATCTCTGCAGGCAGCAGGTCCACCTTGTTCAGCACCAGCCAGCGCGGCTTGCGGTAGAGCGCTTCGTCGTACTTGCGCAGTTCCTCGATGATGGCCAGGGCATCAGCCACCGGATCGCCGGAGGATTCCAGTGGCGCGATGTCCACCAGATGCAGGAGCAGGCGCGTGCGCGCCAGGTGGCGCAGGAACTGATGGCCCAATCCGGCGCCTTCGGCTGCCCCCTCGATGAGGCCGGGAATGTCGGCCACCACGAAGCTGCGGTTGACGTCCACGCGCACCATGCCCAGATGGGGGTGCAAGGTGGTGAACGGATAGTCGGCAACCTTCGGCCGCGCTGCCGAGATCGCGCGGATGAAGGTGGATTTGCCGGCATTGGGAAGCCCGAGCAGCCCGACGTCGGCCAGCACTTTCAGTTCCAGGCGCAGACGCAGGGACTGTCCCGGCTCACCGAGCGTGAACTGCCTGGGCGCGCGGTTGGTGCTCGACTTGAAATGCAGATTGCCCAATCCCCCCTTGCCGCCTTGCGCCAGGAGCACGCGCTGGCCATGGAAGGTGAGATCGGCGACCTGCTCGTCGGTTTCCGCGTCCTTGATCACCGTCCCGACCGGCATGGTCAGGGTGATATCCGACCCGGCTGCGCCATAGCAGTCGCTGCCCTGACCCTTTTCACCGTTTTTGGCCCGATGGATGCGGGCGAAACGGTACTCCACCAGCGTATTGACGTTGCGATCGGCAATCGCGTACACGCTGCCGCCGCGGCCGCCGTCGCCGCCGCTGGGCCCGCCTCTGGGAATGAATTTCTCCCGACGGAAGGCGGCGATGCCATCGCCGCCCTTGCCGGCGTGGACTTCGATGATGGCTTCGTCGATGAATTTCATGCGCGCAATCCGTCTTCAGGTACGACGGTGCAATGAGGGTGCCACAAACTAAAAAGCCCTATCGGGACGATAGGGCTTTGGGCATGGCTGCGGTGTGCGCCAGGCCGGATTCGATCAGGCGGCCGGCTCGATGATTACCGTGGGGCGGTTCTTTGCGCCTTTGGTGGCAAATTTCACATGGCCATTGACCAGGGCGTAGAGGGTGTGGTCGCGACCCATGCCGACATTCTCACCAGCATGGAACCGCGTTCCGCGCTGACGCACGATGATGCTGCCCGCGGAAACCAGCTGTCCGCCGAAGCGCTTCACGCCCAGCCGCTTTGCATTGGAGTCGCGACCGTTGCGCGAACTGCCGCCTGCTTTCTTGTGTGCCATCGATTACTCTCCGTTGCCTCAGGCGGAAATTCCGCTGATCTGGATTTCCGTGTAATTCTGCCGGTGCCCCTGCGACTTGCGATAGTGCTTGCGACGGCGCATCTTGAAGATGTGCACCTTTTCGCCGCGCCCATGGGCCAGCACGGTTGCCTTGACGGAAGCGCCGGACACGGTAGGCGAGCCGGTGGTCACTTTGTCGCCGTCGGAGACCATCAATACCTGATCCAGCACGATCTCGGCCCCAACCTCGGCCGGCAGCGTCTCGACCCGAAGCTTCTCCCCGGCGCTGACGCGGTACTGCTTGCCACCGGTCTTGATCACTGCGTACATGGCTAAGTCCCTAACGCTTCTCGAAAAACGGCGCAGTATACAGGGCCCCGCAGGGGTGGTCAAACCGCCATCCGGATGCCGTTGCCTGCGGGCGCCAGGGATCTTATCCCGACAATGGGATGGTATCCTTTGATGCAGCACGCCGCCCTTTCCCGCACATGCCCCTCGACATCCTCCAGCCTGTCCAAAACCTCCTCGCGGAGGAGATGCGCGCAGTCGACGAAGTGATCCGTGCCCGACTGCACTCGGACGTGGTGCTGATCCGCCAGGTGGCAGAGCACATCATCGGCAGCGGCGGCAAGCGCATGCGTCCGGCACTGGTGATCCTGGCCGCCGGCGCCTGCGGATACAGCGGCACGGCGCACTACCATCTGGCCGCCGTGGTGGAGTTCATCCACACCGCGACCCTTCTGCATGACGACGTGGTGGATGAATCCAATCTGCGGCGCGGCAAGTCCACCGCCAACGCGCTGTTCGGCAATCCGGCCAGCGTGCTGGTCGGTGATTTCCTGTACTCGCGTGCGTTTCAGATGATGGTCGAGCTGCAGGACATGCGCGTGATGGAAGTGCTGGCCGATGCGACCAACACCATTGCCGAGGGCGAAGTCTTGCAGCTGCTCAACTGCAACGACCCGGACGTGACCGAAGACGACTATCTGCGGGTGATCCGCTACAAGACCGCGAAGCTGTTCGAAGCTGCCGGCCAGCTCGGCGCCATCGTCAGTCACGCCACGCGCGAGGTGGAGGAAGGGCTGGCCCGCTACGGCGTGCATCTGGGTACCGCTTTTCAGCTCATCGACGATGTGCTCGACTACTCCGGTGATCTCGAGCGCACCGGCAAGAATATCGGCGACGATCTGGCCGAAGGAAAACCGACCCTGCCGCTGATCCATGCCATGAAACAGGGCACAGGGGAGCAGGCCGCAATCATCCGTGCGGCGATCGAGCGCGGCGGACTGGACGAGTTCCAGCCCGTGCTGTGCGCCATCGATCAGACCGGCGCGCTCGACTATGCACGCCGCCAGGCCGATGCCGAAAGCAAACGCGCCGTGGCAGCGCTCGATGTCTTACCGCGTTCGACTTATCGGGACTGTCTGATACAATTGGCGTCCTTTGCCGTGACCCGGTCTTACTGATCGCTCGATCTCCCAACGGGCATTCCCGACGGGTTTACGGGTCCGAAACGTCGGGGTGTAGCTCAGCCTGGTAGAGTACTGCGTTCGGGACGCAGGAGTCGGAGGTTCGAATCCTCTCACCCCGACCATCGTCGTGCATTGCGTGTTGCAGTCGCCGCTCGAGACGGTCGATAGTCGTCGCGCACTCTCCCTCCGCTTCGCCAAACAAGCTCTGAACGCTTTGCGCGTTTCTCTCCAGCGCCGCCGGTGCCAGGTCAATAGGGCAGGCTGAAGAACAGTCGAATCGCCTGCACGTCATGGCCGATACGGAAGGCGATTCCGACCATGTCGAAATCGACCAGATTCCGGTCGAACACACCCAGCGGCACCGATGAGCGGGTGCCGATGCTGACTGCGAACTCGGTTTCGCTGCGCAGCTGGTTGTTGACGTTACGGGGAGTGGGAAGGTCGAGCGGGGTGAGATAGACGTAGTGGATCAGGTGCAGACCGAGATCGGCAGGCACCCCTTTGATCGTGCCATGCGTGGGAAACGCGAGGTTCAAGCCGAGCGCGAGCTGCGTCAGGGGTCGGTGCACGCCGCCCCGTGCCCGATAACCCGCGTGATTGAGCGTGGCGCCGAGCATGATCTGCTTCTCGCCGAGCGGGTAGGTCAGGCGGTTCTTGACGCCCAGGCTATAGATGAAGGCAGAGTCGCGCCCGTCCAGCTCCCAGCCGAAACCTGCGTAGCCGAAGGGTTTCAGCTGCCAGTGCGGCGTTGCCTGAACGTCCACCTGCATACCCGGCAGGATGCTCAGCGTGCTCACGCTGTGGGGAAGGTCACCCGCGGCGATATCGTCCAGATCCAGGTCGTAGAAGCCCAACGACACCGGCAGCTTGAAGGTCAGACGCCAGCGCGCCTCATCGGCCGTCGGCCACCGGTACGACAGCGGCAGCTGCACCACCGCGACGGAGCGATCGCCGGATTGATAGAAGCCCGTGCCGAACGCAGCCGAGTAGTACCAGTTGATCAGCTCCTCGGGACGCTCGGCCGCCTTCGGTGCCGCTGCGCGTGCCGGCGGGCACACGACCAGGGCCGCGGCCAGGACGCAGGCGGCGGCTGCGCATGCGACGCGAAGGAGCGGGTCGGTGGTAAGCCATGGACACACGGATGGCATCTCGCTGCGGAGGGTTCGATGCGGGCGGGGGCCGATTTTGCGCAGCCTCGTCCAGGCGTGCAAGTCGCGCCTTGCCTTGGTTCGAGCGCAGGCTGTGGGGTATGATCTGCGAACTCTCCTCGCATCCCAGCAGAGCCTCTTTTCTTCGTCCGATGGGCTGCAACTTTCCACTTGGGCGCCGATAACTCCCTCCAGCAAAGCCGCGTATGGCCAAGTTTCTCCTTCTGCTCGCCCTGGGCATCGTGGTGTACCTGATCGTCAGCCGCGTGCGGCGCGACGGCGAACGGTCCCAGGCGCAGCGCGAGGTACAGGCCGGTTCGTCGACGCCGGAGGACATGGTGCGCTGCGCAGTATGCGGAGTTCACCTCCCGCGCAGCGAAGGCTTCGCCTCGCGCGGTAAGTTCTACTGCAGCGACGAACACCTGCGGCTCAGTGGACACGAGGTACGCAAGGACAAGTAAGCGGACGGCCTGCGCCAGGGATGCCCGGCGGGATGGCGCGTCGGGCAATTGGGGCAAATGAAGGCAATCGTGCCGTTTTTCGCAGCGCGCCGCGGTGCACCGGGCGTGTCGGATCTCCTTCCTTCAGCCGCAGTGGGGTGCGCATGAACGCGGCCGTCGATGCAAGCGTGGAAGAAATGACAACGGGGGCCGCGGCACTGGCAGCGGTTCCCGTGCGCGTGGGCCCGTACTGGCACTCGCTGTTCTACTTCAACGTCTATCGCCTGATCGTTGCGGCCGTGCTGCTGCTGGCGGCCGTGCTCTTCCCCGAGGCCGTGGTCGGTTCGCGCAGCCCGAACATCTATCTCTATGGCGGTGTCGCCTACATCTGCAGCACGGCGCTGTTCTTCCTCAGCATCCGTTCACGCCGCCCTGAATTCAATACCCAGATCGGCATGCAGGTGTGTGCCGACGTGCTGTTCGTATCCCTGCTCACCTATGCCAGCGGCGGAGTGAGCAGCGGGCTGGGCCTGCTTCTGCTGGCTTCTCTGGCGGCGGCGGGCATCATCAGCCGCGGACGCATGACTTTGTTCTTCGCCTCGCTGGCCAGCATTGCCGTCCTGCTCGAGCACATCTTCGACACCGTGTATCGGGACGGTGCAGTCAACTTCTTCGTCCAGGCCGGTCTGCTCAGCGTCGGGTATTTCGCCACGGCCTGGCTGGCGCATACGCTGGCGCGCTACACGCAGGCGAGCGAGCAGCTGGCCGCGCAGCGCGAAGTGGATCTGGCCAGCATGGCGCACGTCAACCAGCTGGTGATTCAGGACATGCAGGACGGCGTCCTGGTGGTCGACGAACACGGTGCGATCCGGCAGATCAACCGCCGTGCCGTGGAGATCCTCGGTCCCCTCTCGCGCGCCACCTCCCAGCTCAGCCTGGCCGAGTATGCGCCTGCGCTCGCCGAGCGCTTGCAGCGCTGGCGCCAGGACCCCGGTGCCGATTTCGATCCCCTGCGCACGGTGTTGACCAACAAGCTCGCCGGGGCACGCTTCGTCCCGGTGGGACGCAATCGCAATCGCGGTGCGGTGATCTTCCTCGAGGATCTCACGCGCATTCAGGCCGAAGCGCAACAGATGAAGCTCGCGGCGATGGGCCGGCTCACCGCCAACATCGCGCACGAGATCCGCAACCCGCTGTCCGCCATCAACCATGCGGCCGAGCTTCTGCTCGAAGAGCAGAACCTCAACGAAACGCACAAGCGCCTGCTGACCATCGTGCACGACAACACCCAGCGGCTCGACCGCATGGTGCAGGACGTGCTCAAGCTCAACCGCCGGGACCGCGCCCATCGCGAGACCTTCCTGGTCGGCGATTTCCTGCGCACCTTCGTGTCGCAGTTCTGCCAGATCGAGAAGGTGCCGGAGGATGTCATCTCGCTGCACATCGAGCACGACGGTTCGGTCACCTTCGATCGCAGCCATCTCAACCAGATCATGTGGAATCTGTGCCGCAACGCACTGCGTTACTGTCAGCGCAAGCGCGCGAGCATCCGCCTGACACTGGGTGTCGGGCCGCTGCGCAATGCCTTAGAATTGCATGTGCATGACGACGGTCCAGGGGTCCCGGAGGCAATCCGGCCGCATCTGTTCGAGCCTTTCTTCACCACCGCTGCGAGTGGCACGGGCCTCGGACTCTACATCGCACGCGAGATCTGCGACGCAAACAATGCCTCGCTCGAGTACATCGAGCATTCGGGTACCGGCGCGCACTTCTTGCTGGCAATCAGGGGGGCAAAGCTTTGAAGCGCATTGAGCGGAACGCAGCGACGGGGCGCACCTCCGCCCCGCAACGCTGCGTCCTTGTGGTCGACGATGAAGTCGACATCCTGGAACTGATCGAACTGACGCTTCTGCGCATGGGGCTCGATGTGGATCGGGCAATGACCGTCGCCGATGCCGGTGAGAAGCTGGCCAATGGACGCCACTACGATCTGTGCCTGACCGACATGCGCCTGCCCGATGGCACCGGCCTCGATATCGTCGAGCAGATCCAGAAGGCCGGACTCGATCTGCCGGTGGCAGTGATCACTGCCCATGGCAATACCGAGAATGCCGTCGCGGCCCTGAAGGCCGGCGCTTTCGATTACGTTTCCAAGCCTGTCAGCCTGGATCAGCTGCGCACGCTGGTGAAGTCCGCGTTGTCCCTGCCCAAGGTGGCAGACGGCAAGAGCACGGAAATGACTCCCGGCGAAAAAGGGCTGCTGGGCACCTCGCCGGCAATCGTGAACGTGCGCGAGCTGATCGAGAAGCTCGCGCGCAGCGAGGCCCCGGTGCACATCACCGGCGAGTCGGGCAGCGGCAAGGAGCTGGCGGCACGTCTGATCCATCAGAAGAGTCCGCGGCGCGACCGTCCCTTCGTGCCCGTGAACTGCGGTGCGATTCCCGAGAATCTGATGGAAAGCGAGTTCTTCGGCTACCGCAAGGGCGCGTTCACCGGAGCCGACAGCGACCGCGACGGCTTCTTCCAGGCTGCCAACGGCGGGACGCTGTTTCTGGACGAAGTCGCCGATCTGCCGCTGCCGATGCAGGTGAAACTGCTGCGTGCGATTCAGGAGAAGAAGGCGCGCAAGGTCGGGTCCACGCAAGAAGATGCCGTGGACGTGCGCATCATCAGCGCCACGCACCAGAATCTGGGCGACTGTGTGGAATCGGGCAAGTTTCGGCACGACCTGTACTACCGGCTCAACGTGATCGAGCTGCGCAGGCCCGCCCTGCGGGACATGCGCGAGGACATCCCTGCCATCGCCAGTGCCGTGCTGGACAAGCTCGCCGGCCAGGCCAAGGTGTCGCGGCCGGAGATCGAGGAGGGCGCGATGCGCGCGCTCGCACAGTACGATTTTCCCGGCAACGTGCGTGAGCTGGAGAACATCCTCGAGCGTGCGATGGCGTTGTGCGACGGCCGCTCGATCGCTACTGCCGACCTGCAGCTCACGCCGCCGGAGACCGAGCACGTCGAGCGCGCCGCCGAGGGCGCGGAGGGCAAGTGGCCGTTGCAGGAGTATCTCGACCGGGTGGAGAAGGAGGCGATCCTGGAGGCGCTGGAAAAGACGAGATTCAATCGCACCGCCGCCGCGAAGCTGCTGGGGATCACCTTCCGCGCCATGCGCTATCGCATGGAGCGGCTCGGTATCAACTGATCTCCCGGCGCTATAGAATCGGGTCTCATGTGCGGCGTGGTGCCGCCGGGAGACGTCGTGTTCATGATGTTTCGCTGCCTCGCTCTGGTGCTGGGGCTCGCGGTCTGCGTGCCCGCGCATGCGGTGGGCGTCTCGGCACTGATCGGAACCTGGGAAGCGGCTCGATCCTCCGAGGACGAGCGGCTGTACATTCGCCTGATGGAGAAGGGCAAGGCGGAGATCGTTGCCGAGTACGATTTCCAGCTCCCCAACATGCCCGGCAAGCGTCGCGGCCGTTCGACCACCTTCGCCAGATGGACGGTCAAGGGTGACGACGTCACCGTGACCTACGCCAAGGTGCGCGACCGCTTGCGCTATCACGCCCAGCTTGCGCTCGACGAGATCGGCGAACAGGGCAAATCGGCAGCGCTGAAGCCGATCGGGAAGGCCGGCACCGATACCCGGCTGCCCAGCACGTTGTGGAAGGCCCCGCACGACTACAAGCTCAAGGCGGCGCGATCTTCGGCATCGGCTGCGCCGGTGCCACAGGCGCAGGACGCCGGAAACTAAGCGGGCGTCGGTCCACACGGTCGAACATGGCCATGCAGCCCGCCGCGCTTGCTGATGCCCGATGGGAGGCCGGCTGGTGTGCAGCGGCGCAGCGCGTGCCATCGCCCAATCACGACGAGCGCCCCACGGGCACGGCCGTCGAGCTGGTGGTGGTCCATAACATCAGCCTGCCGCCGCATCAGTTCGACGGCGACCACGTCGCCGAGCTGTTCCTCAACCGCCTCGATCCTGCCGCGCATCCTTTCTTCGCCACGCTCGCAGGGGTGCGCGTGTCGGCGCATTTTCTCGTTCGGCGAGATGGCCGGCTGGTGCAGTTCGTCTCCTGTGACAGACGTGCCTGGCATGCCGGCGCATCACGCTGGCGCGGCCGCGAACGCTGCAACGATTTTTCCATCGGCATCGAGCTGGAAGGCTCGGACCTGATTCCCTTCCGCGAGAGCCAATACGCCGTGCTGGTCGATCTGCTGCGAGCGTTGCGCGCGCAATATCCGATAGGCGATATCACCGGACACTCCGAGATCGCGCCGGGACGCAAGACCGATCCGGGTCCGTTCTTCGATTGGGCGCGCGTGCACGACGCGCTCGGCGGGTGCTGATCCGGCAACACGCGGCGCACGCTGATGCGCATCTACGCTTCCGATCGTTTCGTTCTGCCGCTCCCGGCGGGGCATCGCTTTCCGATGCTCAAGTACCGACTGCTGCGCGAACGGGTGGAGCAGGCCGGCCTCGCTGGGGCCGGCGGAGCGAGCGAGCCGCCGGCGGTGAGCGATGCCGAGCTTCTGCGTGCGCACGATGCCGGGTACGTGCACAAAGTGATGCGCGGCGAGCTGTCGCCCCGGGAGCAACGTCGCATCGGCTTCCCGTGGTCCACGGAGATGGTCGAGCGCTCGCGCCGCTCGGCCGGTGCGACGCTGGCTGCGGCGCGGGCGGCGCTGCAGCAGGGCGTGGGCGTCAACCTGGCCGGCGGCACGCATCACGCCTTTCGTGATCATGGCGAGGGCTATTGCGTGTTCAACGATGCCGCCATCGCGGCCCTGACGCTGCAGGCGGAAGGGCTGATCAAGCGTGCCCTGGTCCTTGATTGCGACGTACATCAGGGCAACGGCACGGCCTCCATCCTCGCCGCCGATCCCAGCATCTTCACGTTCTCCATTCACGCCGCCAACAATTTCCCCTTCCGCAAGGAGGTCAGCGACCTCGACGTCGAACTGGCCGACGGAACCGGTGATGCCGAGTATCTGCAGGCGCTCGAGCACGGCGTGGGCCGGGCATTGTCGTGCGCGCAACCGGATGTGGTGATCTACCTCGCCGGTGCCGACCCGTACGAAGGCGATCGACTCGGCCGGCTCGAACTGACTCGCGCGGGGCTGGAAGCACGCGACCGCATGGTATTCGAATGGTGCGCGGCGGCCTCGCTGCCGATGGTGGTGACCATGGCCGGCGGCTATGGCCGATGCATCGAAGACACCGTGGATATTCATTTCAACAGCGTGCGGCTCGCGCACGAGATCCTCGCGCGCTAACGCGGTGCATCGGGAGTCTCGCATTGTCCCGATGTTGGCATGCACACAACAAATCTCCAACTTTCCCTTGACACTCGAGCGTGCGCTACTAGAATTAGTGGCTGCGCCGCTGCTCGAACACAATATCTAGTGGTTTGTATCGATCTGCTGGTTGTATCGAGACGGCGACTACAGGCGTCGGACCGGGGGGCGACGCCTGGTTCGGTTGAAATAAGAGGATGAGGGGGGATCGAGAAATCTATGCAGCTCGCCACTGAAGCTGCGACCGCTACACCGGTCGCTACCCGGTCGATGGAAGCAGAAGCGCAGCAGCGCGATCCGCGCTACGCGCAGTATCGGGTGATTCGCCGCAACGGTGCGGTGGTGGGATTCGAGCCGGGCAAGATCTCGGTGGCGATGACCAAGGCATTTCTTGCGGTCAACGGAAGCCAGGGGGCGGCCTCCGCACGCATTCGTGAACAGGTCGCCAGTCTCACCGAGCAGGTGGTCGCCGCGCTGATGCGGCGCCAGCCGCAGGGCGGCACGTTCCATATCGAAGACATCCAGGATCAGGTCGAGCTGGGCCTGATGCGCTCCGGCGAGCACGACGTGGCGCGCGCCTACGTTCTGTACCGCGAGGAGCGCGCGCGGCTGCGTGCGCAGCAGAAGGCAGCGCAGGCCGAGGCTCGGCACGTGATCAACGTGACCGACGGCGATACGCTGCGGCCGCTGGATCTGGGCAAGCTGCAGGCACTGGTCCAGGATTCGTGCGAGGCGCTGGGCGCAGCGGTTGAGCCCGGGCTCATCCTGCAGAGCATCTTCAAGGATCTGTACGACGGCGTGTCCATGGACGAGGTGCGCAAGTGCGCGATCCTGTCCGCCCGTGCGCTGATCGAGAAGGATCCTGCCTACAGCTACGTGACCGCGCGCCTGCTGCTGCACAGCATCCAATACGAGGTGCTGGGAGAGGAGGTCAGCCACGCGGCGATGTACACCCGCTACGCCGATTACTTCCCGGTTTTCATCGAACGCGGAATCCAGGCCGGCCTGCTGGATCCCCGGCTGCGTTCCTTCGACTTGCAGGCCCTGGGTGCTGCGCTCGACGCCAGTCGGGATTTCAAGTTCGGCTATCTGGGCCTGCAGACGCTGTACGACCGCTACTTCATCCATGTCGAGGGACGCCGCATCGAGCTGCCTCAGGCCTTCTTCATGCGCGTAGCGATGGGATTGGCCCTGAATGAATCCCGGCGCGAGGCACGGGCGGTCGAGTTCTACGATGTCCTGTCGCGCTTCGACTTCATGAGCTCGACGCCGACGCTGTTCAACACCGGCACGCGCCGCTCGCAGCTGTCCAGCTGCTACCTGACCACGGTGGCCGACGACCTCGAGGGCATCTACGAGGCCATCAAGGAGAACGCGCTGCTGTCCAAGTTCGCGGGCGGGCTGGGCAACGACTGGACTCCGGTGCGCGCGCTCGGCGCCCACATCAAGGGCACCAACGGCAAGAGCCAGGGGGTGGTGCCGTTCCTGAAGGTGGTCAACGACACCGCGGTCGCGGTCAACCAGGGCGGCAAGCGCAAGGGCGCCGTGTGCGCCTACCTCGAGGCCTGGCACCTGGACATCGAGGAGTTCCTGGAGCTGCGCAAGAACACCGGCGACGACCGCCGGCGCACCCACGACATGAACACCGCCAACTGGATGCCCGACCTGTTCATGAAGCGGGTGATGGAAAACGGCGAGTGGACGCTGTTCTCGCCCGCGGACGTCCCCGACCTGCACGATCGCTACGGCCGGATGTTCGAGAAGGCCTACCTGGAATACGAGCGCAAGGCGGCCAGCGGCGAGTTGAAGCTGTTCAGGAAGATTCCCGCGGTACAGCTGTGGCGCAAGATGCTGTCCATGCTGTTCGAGACCGGGCATCCCTGGATCACCTTCAAGGACCCGTGCAATCTGCGCTCGCCCCAGCAGCACGTGGGCGTGGTCCACAGCTCCAATCTGTGCACCGAGATCACCCTCAATACCTCGGGCAGTGAGATCGCGGTCTGCAACCTGGGTTCGATCAATCTCGCCGCCCACGTGAAGGACGGCAAGCTGGATCACGCCAAGCTGAGCAAAACCGTCGGCACCGCCATGCGCATGCTGGACAACGTGATCGACATCAACTACTACGCAGTCGACAAGGCGCGCAACTCCAATCTCAAGCACCGGCCGGTCGGGCTGGGGATCATGGGCTTCCAGGACTGCCTGCACATGATGCGCGTGCCGTATGCCTCCCCGGAGGCAGTCGAGTTCGCGGACAGGTCGATGGAAGCGGTGGCCTACTACGCTTATTGGGCCTCGACTCAGCTGGCCGAGGAACGTGGATCGTATTCGACCTTCGACGGTTCGCTCTGGCAACGCGGGATCCTGCCGCAGGACAGTCTGGCGCTGCTGCGGGAGGCGCGCGGAGGCTACGTCGAGGTCGACACCGACGCCACCATGGACTGGGCGGCGCTGCGCGCGCGCATTCGCGAGCACGGCATGCGCAACTCCAATTGCCTGGCGATCGCTCCTACGGCTACCATCGCCAATATCATCGGTGTCTCCGCCAGCATCGAGCCCACCTATCAGAACCTGTACGTCAAATCCAACCTGTCGGGCGAGTTCACGGTGGTCAACGAGTATCTGGTCGAGGACCTCAAGGCGCTGAACATGTGGGACGAGGTGATGATCGCCGACCTCAAGTACTTCGACGGCAGCCTGGCCAGGATCGATCGCATCCCCGCCGCGGTCCGCAGCCTGTACGCAACCGCCTTCGAGATCGATCCGGCATGGCTGGTGGAGGCGGCCAGCCGCCGGCAGAAGTGGATCGATCAGGCGCAGTCGCTCAACATCTACATGGCCGGCGCTTCGGGGAAGAAGCTCGACGAGATCTACAAGCTGGCGTGGGTGCGTGGTCTCAAGACCACCTACTACCTGCGCACCCTGGGTGCGACGCACGCGGAGAAATCGACCGTCAACACCGGACATCTGAATGCCGTGCCTGCGGAAGGCGGCGGCGTCCTGGTGGCGAGTGCGGGCGCGGTGGAATCCGGCGAGCCGAAGTTCTGCGCCATCGACGACCCTACATGCGAAGCCTGCCAGTAGCGGGCGGCAGCGACGAACGCGTGTCGCGAACGCATATGCGTACAGGGCGTCGCATATGCAATTCAGCGGCATAAACATTGCTTAGCAGTGACGACAACAGGAAACAGTCAAATGCTTTCTTTCGAGGACTCGACATCGGTTGGCGGATTGGGGCTCAAGCCTGCAGCCGGCTTTCTGCCGCCTGCGCCCACGCTT
>JAHCKU010000220.1 GCA_026125625.1 Burkholderiales bacterium
GGAGGTGAACAGCATGAAGGCGAGGAAGCCGATGCTGATCATGCCCATCACGGACAGCACCCGTGCCAGCATCTCCTGCGGCAGCTGGCGGCTGAACACGGTCACTGCCAGCATCCACAGCGTGAGCATCAGAACCCAGAGCAGCAGTGAACCCTCATGGCTGCCCCAGGTGGCCGCGAAGCGGTAGTGCGCCGGCAGGCTGCTGTTGGAGTTGCTCGCCACGTTGAGCACGGAGAAATCATTGCTGACGAACGACCAGGCCAGACAGGCGAAGGCGATGGCGACGAAGACGAACTGCCCTTGCGCCGCCGGCCGTGCCACCGCCATCCAGCGCTCGTCGCCGCGGAAGCTGCCGATCAGCGGAACCGCTGCCTGCACCACGGCGATGCACAGCGCGACGATGAGAGCGAATTGACCGAGTTCGGGAATCATGACGACTCTAGCCTCCGGTACCGGTGTCGGTTTCCAGCAATGTCTTCTGCGATTCCTGCATCGCCTTGTGGGCGCGCTCGACCGCCTCGGCCGCCTCGGGCGGCATGTAGTTCTCGTCGTGCTTGGCCAGCACCTCCTTTGCCCGAAACACGCCGTCGGCATCCAGGTGGCCCTGGGCGACCACGCCTTTGCCCTCCTTGAACAGGTCCGGAAGAATGCCGGTGTAGGCGACGGGAATGGTGCTGGCGGTATCGGTTACGGCGAAACGGATGGTGACGCCGTCGCTCTCACGTTGCAGGCTGCCGGCCTGGACCAGACCGCCGATGCGGAACGGCTTTCCCTGCGGAGCCTCGTGCGCCACCACTTGCGACGGGCTGTAGAAGAACACCAGGTTGCTCTGGAAGGCGTTCAGGACGAATGCCGCGGCACCGCCGAGGGCGGCCAATCCGGCCACGATCAGGGCCAGTCTCTTGTGTCTCGGCTTCATCGTTCGCTCTCTTGCAATGTGACTCTACGACTGATGCGACGCAGGCAAGTTCGCTTGCGCCGCGCCAGCGACAACAGCTCCGCGACGATCACCAGCACAGTGATTCCATACGCGCCCCACACGTAGTCGGCATATCCGCCCATGGCGAAGAACTCGGCAGCGCTTCCCCAGTTCATGGCTTTGCTCCTTGCGCAATCGGCACGATCTGCTCCTGCACCCAGTCGGCGTCGGCCTCGCGCTCGAGGATGATGATGCGCAGGCGCATCAGGCTGGCAGCGATACTGTACATCCATGCAGACAGAACCATGATCAGCATGCCGGCGAGCATGGTGCTTGCCATCGACGGCGCCCGCGTCAGGCTCACCGACGCGCCCTGGTGCAGGGTGTTCCACCATTGCACCGAGAAATAGATGATGGGAACGTTGATCACGCCCACCAGAGCAAGCAGCCCTGCGGCACGATCGGCGCGGCGCACGTCGTCGATGGCAGCGTGCAGGGAAAGGAAACCGATGTACAGGAACAGCAGGATCAGCTCCGAGGTGAGGCGCGCGTCCCACACCCACCATGTCCCCCAGGCGGGCTTGCCCCACAGCGCACCGGTCCACAACGCGATGAAGGTCATGAGCGCGCCGGTGGGCGCCAGCGCCAGCGCCATCATGAACGACAGGCGTGTACGCATGATCATGCCGATCGCGCACCAGAACGCCATCACCACGTAGATGAGCATGGACATCCATGCCGCCGGCACGTGGATGAAGATGATGCGATACGACTCGCCCTGCTGGAAATCGGTGGGCGCGACGAAGAAGCCGATGTACAGGCCGGCCAGCGCCAGCACCGCCGCCGCCAGCATGAATCCGGGAATCATGCGCCCGGCGATGGGATAGATCACCTGCGGTGACGCAAAACGCCAGATGTTGAGAGCCATCGCGCTACTCCACGGCGATGCGGACCGCAGCCGCTGCGGCCCATGGCGCGATCACCGCCGAGAACAGCAGAAAGGCGGCGAGCATGGACAGATGGCCTTCCACCGACAGGCCGGAAACCGCCGCGGACACCGCACCCGCGCCAAAGATCAGCACCGGGATATACAGCGGCAGCACCAGCAGCGCGATCAGCCCGCTCGCCCCGCGCACACCGAGGGTGAGCGCCGCGCCGATGGCGCCGAGCATCGACAGCACCGGCGTACCCAGGAGCAGGCCCAGCGCCATCACGGCCAGCGCCGGACCGGGCAAATCGAACTGCAGGCCCAGCAGCGGCGCGATCAGGATCAGCGGGATGCCGGTCACCAGCCAGTGCGCCAGCATCTTGCCCAGCATCAGCAGGGACAACGGCTTCGGCGAGAGCACCAGCTGCTCGAGCGTGCCGTCGGCGTAGTCGGCGGCGAGCAGGCGGTGCAAGGCCAGCATCGAGGCGAGCAGCGCCGCAACCCATACCACCCCCGGGGCGATCTCGCGCAGGGTGTTCGGTTCCGGTCCTACGCCGAGGGGAAACAGGCTGACCACGATGATGAAGAAAAAGAAGCTCGTCAGTACGTCGGCGCGCCGCCGCATTGCCAGCAGGAGATCGCGCTGCACGACACTCGAGAACACCGCCAGCAACCCAGTGCGGCGATCGGGTGTCGCGTCCAACACCGCTTCCATGTCGTCAATCCACCATGCGCAAGTGCTGCACGCTCACATCCTTCAGATCGATCGGCTGATGACTGGTCAGCACCACCACTCCGCCGCGGACCAGATGAGCGGTGATCAGCGCATGCATCAACTCCACCGCCTGTACATCCAGAGCGGTCAGCGGCTCATCCAGGATCCACAACGCACGATCGGCGCAGAACGGCAGCCGGGCGAGCGATACGCGCCGCCGCTGCCCCTGGGACAGCACCCGCGCCGGCAACTCCTCGCGCCCGGCGAGGCCGAAGCGCGCCAGCGTATCGATCAAGGCCGCTTCTGCAACACGGCAACCGTCCTGAGCCAGCGCGAAACGCAGATTCTCCAGACTGCTCAGATCGTCCTTGACCGCTACGGCATGGCCGATGTACGTCAGCCCCGCGCGGTAGGCTTCGCCGAGCTCCCGCACCGGCCGCCCGCGCCAGCGCACTTCACCCGATTCCGGTGCGAGCAGCGTGCACAGAATGCGTAGCAAGCTGGTCTTGCCGCTGCCGTTTGGTCCCGAAACCCAGAGGGCCTCACCCGCCTGGACGGTGAAGCTGAGCTTGGAGAACAGGCGGCGCTGGCCGCGAATGCACTCCAGGTCTACGCCCTGCAGCACACCCAAGCCCCATGGGACACCCAACGCGCAAGCCGCAACGGCGATGACTCCGGAAAAACTGGCGGATTATACCGGAGCGTCCGAACGTGAATCTCGGCGCTGGGCCACGCCCGCCACCTGCGCGCACTTCTCCCGTACGCCGCCGAGCAGCTTCTGCCACGACTCCGCAAACGCCGCCACGCCCTCGCTCTCGAGCTGACGCGTGATCGCATCCAGATCGATCCCCAGATCGCCCAGCGCCGCCACGTCCCGCTGTGCCTGATCCAGGTTCTGATCGAGCGTGGCCTGCGCCTGGCCGTGATCGAGAAAGGCATTCAATGTCTCGGGCGGAACGGTATTGACCGTGTCGCGCCCGATGAGGGTTTCGACGTAGAGCACGTCGCGGTAGGCCGGGTTCTTGGTGCTGGTGCTCGCCCACAGTGGCCGCTGCGGGCGCGCGCCGGCAGCGAGCGCAGCAGCCACCACGGGCTCGGCGCTCAGCGCGCGGAAGCGCTGATAGGCAAGCTTGGCGTTGGCGAACGGGGTCGAGCCGTCGGGCCGCAGCCGGTGCGCGAGCAGCTGGTCGACGAGGGTGTCGATGCGGCTCACGAAGAAGCTCGCCACCGAGGCGACCTTCGCCACGTCCTGGCCGGCCGCGACGCGCCGCTCGAGGGCCCGCAGGTGGGCCTGGGCCACGGCCTGCCAGGCCTCGACGGAGAAGAGCAGCGTGACGTTGACGTTGATGCCGTCGGCGGTGAGGGACTCGAACGCCTCCACGCCTTCGCTGGTGCCCGGCACCTTGATCATGACGTTGGGCCGGCTCACTGCATTCCACAGGTGATGCGCCATGGCCACCGTGCGCGTGGCCTCGAAGGCAAGGTCGGGGGGGACTTCCAGGCTTACGTAGCCGTCCGCACCGCCGGTGCGCTCGTACACGCCGCGCAGCACGTCGGCTGCCGCCTGGACGTCTGCCACCATCAGCGCCTCGCACACGCGCTCGGCGGACGTGTTCGGGTCGCGTTCGATCAGGGTGCGGATCGAGGCGTCGTAGTCAGCACTGCCGGTGATGGCCTTGTGGAAGATGGTGGGATTGGTGGTGACTCCGCTCACTCCACCGTCCACCAGCCGTTGCAGCCCGCCGTTGTCCAGGAGATTGCGGTCGATGAAATCCAGCCAGATCGACTGGCCGAGCCGGTTCAGCTCATGCAAAGAAGCCATGTGCGCCTCCTGTCGCGCCCCGGATGGGAGCGCAGTGGGTCGAGAAAAACGCACGGGCGGAAGATCCGCCCGTGAATGCGTATTTTCTTCGATCGCGGCTTCGGCGACAACCGCCGGGACGGAAGTCAGTCGTTGGTGATGAGACCGGCGCGCAACGCATAGCGCACCAGCCCTGGAACGTCGCGGATGCTCAACCGCTGCATCAGCTGCGCCCGATGCGTCTCCACTGTCTTGATGCTCAGGCCGAGGACGTGGGCGATCTCCTTGGTGGAGCGGCCCTCGGCGATGAGCTGGAGGATTTCCTTCTGGCGCGGCGTGAGCAGGCTGAGCGGATTGGGTGCAGCGCTGGCGTCCAGCAGCAGACGATCGACCACGGAGCGCGATACCGTAGGACTCACGTAGCGCTCGCCGCGCATGACGGTATCGATCGCGATCTCCAGTTCCTCGGTGGCGCTGTCCTTCACGATGTAGCCGGATGCGCCGGCGCGCAGCGCCTGGGCCACGTGCTCCTCGGTGCTATGCATCGACAGGATCACCACGCGCACGTCCGAATGACTCCGCTGCATCTGTGAAGTCGCCTCGATGCCGTTGAGCCCCTTCATCGAGATGTCCATGAGCACCATGTCCGGGTGCAACTGGCCGACCATCTCGATGGCACTGCGCCCGTCGGCTGCTTCCCCCACCACCTCTACCTCATTCAGTTCCTGCACCCGCGCGCGAATACCGGCTCGCACCAGACCATGATCGTCGGCCAACAGAATTCGCACAGTTTTCCCCCTTGTCGATTCAGCCACCTGTTCAGTCTCGTAAACGACATGCGAAGGCGTAACTCTAGCCAAAAGGACGCCGTTCTGCGACTGGGGAAGAACCCCCATGCCGCCTCCGGCGCACCCCTATGTCGCTTCCGGGGACTGGAATGGTCAGGGAGCCTGCGAAACGAAGGCGCGCTGCGCGAGTGCTATGGCAAAACACCGAAGCGATAGCACCCATCGCGAATGCGATACGGCTGAAATGCCCTCGACGGGCGCGGATCCCGCATCAGAGGAGCATCGGGAAAGCGTCTTCCACCATCACCTGGCCGCTGCGAGCGACTGGAAGACGCTGTGCGCCTCCCGGGACGGCGCCAGGCCGAGCACGACGGATAACATCCGGCGCAAGCTGCGATAGGTCTCCTGGGCTTCGCCGGTTCGTCCTAGTTCCCGCAGACACACCATGAGCCGCAGATAGAACGGTTCGGCCAGACTATCCACCTCGATGGCTCTCCTATACACGGCCACCGCGGCCTCCCAATGCGCGCCGCCCTCGAGTCGTTGCCCCAACGTCTTGATGCACTCCGCGAAACCGCGCCGCGCCTTCTCACGTTGCTCTATCGCCCACTGGTACGACTCGTCTGAGATGAGATGTCCGCGATACTGCCCGATCA
>JAHCKU010000221.1 GCA_026125625.1 Burkholderiales bacterium
ACGACACGCCGTGCACTACCTCGGCCTTGCCATAGGCGACATGCAGATCGCGAACTTGGAGCAGTGACTCGCCGCTGCGCGCTTGCACGCTCATGCTCCCAGATACACGCGGATCACCTCCGCGTCGGTGCGCACTTCCGCCGGCGAGCCGTGCTTGATCATGCGGCCGAGGTCGAGCGTGGTGACGCGATCGCAGATGCGGAACACGAAGTCGGTGTGATGCTCGACCAGCAGCACGCCGATGCCGCATTCGCGCATCACGCGGATGACCGTACCCAGATGCTCGATCTCGGCGCTGGTCAGTCCACCCGCCGGCTCGTCCAGCAGGATGAAGCTCGGACGCCCGGTGAGCCCGCGTGCGATCTCGAGGAAACGCTGCTCGGCGTGCTCGAGCAGGTTGGCGCGGCGATCGATGACATGTCCCAGCCCCACGCCTTGCAGCAGCTCGGCTGCCCGCGCCCGCAGCATGCGCTCTTCCCGCCGCGCCGTGGCGAACGCCAGCGCAGAGGCGAGAAAGCCGCTGCGGGTGTCGGTCCAGCCGCCGATCATGGCATTCTCGAGCACGCTCAACGTCGGCAACAGACGCGGCTTCTGGAAGGTGCGCGCCACGCCCAGCTGCGCACGCGCCTGCACCGCACGCTGCGACAGATCCTCGCTCCCCAGCAGGATGCGGCCGTGGTCCGGCCTGTAGTAGCCGCTGAGCAGATTCAGCAGCGTGGTCTTGCCGCTGCCGTTGGGTCCGATCAGGCCATGGACCTCACCGGCGCGCAGCTCGAGCGACACCTCCGATAGTGCCAGCACACCCCCGAAGCGCTTGGTGACGCTGCTCGCCTGCAGGGAAGCGCTCACCGCTGCCCGGCCTTGATGGCGAGCGCCAGCTGTGCGGGCTGCGGCTCGATCGGCATGCTGCCCAGCCGCTGCGGACGCAGCCGCTCGAGCCCGATCTGGAACAGACGACCGATGCCTTCGGGCAGCAGCAGCACCACCAGCAGGAGCAGCAGGCCATAGAAGAAATTGCCGAGCTTGGCCAGCGGTGCCGACAGCTCGGGCAGTGCAGTGAGCACCACGGTGCCGAGGAAGGGGCCGAGGATGCTGCCGCGGCCGCCGATGATGATGCATACGAAGAAGAACAGCCCCAGCTCGAACAGGAAGGTGTCGGGCGTGATGTAGCTCTGCATCACGGCGAACAGCGCACCGCCCAGGCCAGCGGTCAGCCCGCTGAACACGAAGGCGACCAGCTTGGCGTGGAATACCGGCACGCCCACGGCCTGGGCGGTCACCATGCTGTCGCGCACCGCGATCAGGCCGCGGCCCCACATCAGGCGTGCGACGTTCCAGGTGAGCCAGGTGACGATCACCGCGATACCCAGAATCAGCCAATAGCTGCCGGCCGCAGTGTCGAACGGCGCGGGGAACTCCGGCACGGACAGGCCGACGCCGCCGCCGGTGAGGCCATCCAGCGCCAGCACCAGTTCGGTGACGATCAGGGCGAAGGCCAGCGTGGCCATGGCGAAATAGAATCCGGGCAGGCGCAGCGACGGCAGACCCAGCAGAAGTCCGCACAGTGCCCCGATGCCACCCGATGCAGCCAGCGCCAGCCAGACGTTCCACTCGTGGGTGCCGGCGAGAATGGCGTAGGCATAGGCACCGATCGCCAGCAGGCCGACGTGTCCTACCGACAACTGACCGCTGAAACCGACCACCAGATTGAGTCCGGCGATCAGCACCCAGTAGGCGCCGATCAGCGCGGCCAGATGCAGCTGGTACTGGTCACCCGCCCACCACGGCAGCGACACCAGCACGGCAGCAGCGAAAAGAAGGATCGCAACGCGCTTCATCTCACACCGGCCGTACGTTGCGGGTGCCGAATAATCCTTCCGGCTTGAGCAGCAGCACGAGCATCAGCAAGCCAACGGAAATCGTCTGCTGGAATTCGCCGCCGACATAGTAGGTGGCGATGCTGCTGAGGATGCCGAGTGCTGCGCCCCCCACCAGTGCGCCGAGGTTGCTGCCCAGTCCACCCACGGCCAGCGCGATGAAGCCGTTCAGCGTCAAGGTGAGGCCGAGCGCAAAGTAGGCAAAGGTCAGCTGTCCGGCGGCAAACCCCGCCAAACCGCCCATGGCCCCCGCCATCACGTAGGAAAACATGCGAATGCGCTCGGTCGGGATGCCGCGCGCACGTGCCGCGAAGATGTCCTCGGACATGGCGACGAACAGCTTGCCGTACAGGGTTCCGCGGTAGAACAGTTCCAGGCCGATCGCCAGCGCGATGGCCACTGCCACCGGCAGCCAGTACTTCTGATCGAACACGCCGGCGCCGAACTCCTGCGGGATGATGCGCGGGAACGGCTTGGGCTCGGTGCCCCACCACAACGCCACCGCCTGCTGGACCATGGTGGCGAGCGCGAGCGTGCTGAGCAGCCACAAATGCTCGTCGCTGCGCGCAAGGACCCGCCGGATGGCGACGAAATCGGTGAGCGCTCCGAGCAGTGCGCCGATCGCCATCGATCCAAGCAGGGCAACCGGCAGCGGCAATGCAAAAGCCTGCAGGAACCAGGCACCGAACACGCCGCCGAGCATGGCCGTGTGGCCGGTGGTCACGCTCAGCACCTTCGACGTGGAGAACATCACGTTGTAGACCAGCGCTGCGGCGGCATACAGGGCACCGGTGGCGAGGCCGGCGATGAGCGCGGAGAGCATGCAGAGGGATGCCGGGAGCGGATTTCCGAGCCGCCTTAGCGGGCGGCTCGATAGGCGCCGTCCTTGAAGCTGTTGGCCTGGTTCATCATGATCTGGTGATCCGGGAAGCCGTTGCGCTGCGACGCGCTCCAGGAATAGGTCGCATACACCCCCTGCAGACCCTTGGTGTTCGCGAGCACCTTCTGGATCGCCTTCGGATCGGTCCCGTGCGCCTGGCGCACCGCATGCTCGACGATCCTGACCGTGTCATAGCCGAGCGCGACCCACCACAGCATGTAGTCGATCTCGCTTTTGCCCAGCCTGTCGTGCAGCTTGTCGATCAGCGCCTGGGTGTTCGCCGGCAGCTTGCCCTTGGCATCGTAGGTGGTGCTCACGTAGCCTGCGGCCACGGTATTGCCCCAGTATTCCGGCTTGTTGAGCAGCTTGCCGATCGGAGGTGCCATCAGCGCCGGATGGCCGACTACGGGCACGTTCCAGCCCATGTCGCCGCGCGTGTTGAGCAGCCGGGCCAGCAGGCCGGTCGCTGCCGACCAGGGCATGATGACATCTGCGCCGGCGGCTTTCGCCTTGTTCATCTCGTCGGCGAGATCGGTCTTGTTCGGATCGACCAGCACGCTGTACACCGGCTTGACACCCGCTTTTTCCAGCAGCTCCGCCGCCGTCTTCGCGCTCGAAGTACCGTAGCCGGAGGTGTCGCCGATCACCGCCACCTTCCGCCGCTTGAGTACGTCGAGCGCATAGGTGTTGGCGCCATCGATCCATTGCCGGTTGGTATTGATGACGCGGAAGGCATTCGGATACTTCTTCGCATCGACCAGCTCGTCGACGGTGCCGATGACCAGATTCGGGATGCCGGCTCTGGCCACGATCGGCACGGTGGCCAGCGACTCTCCGGAGTTGACCGGGCCGATGATGAAGTGGACCTTCTCCGTGAACACGAGCTGCTTGGCGAAATTGACTGCCTTGGTCGGATCCCCGGCGGTATCGCGCGTGATCAGCTCCAGCTTGCGCCCGTCGATGCCGCCGGCCCGGTTGATCTCGTCCACGGCGAATTGCACCCCCTGGTTTTCCGCGATCGCGGCGGAAGACAGCGGACCAGTCAGCGATGACAGCCAGCCGATGCGGATCGGTTCCTGAGCGAAAACGCCCGTCGCCAGCACAAGCAGGGCCAAGGCGCCGACGCCGGCACGCAGATGTGACAGGATCGGCCGCTTCATCTCTCCTCCCCTATTTCGAGACGGGTGGTTTTTATTTCCGAAGCGCGGCATCATCCGAGACGCGGGCGCCGCTTGTCAAGGAACCCTGTGAGACGACCGCGCCGATTACCAACGACGAAACGAGTCCGACATCATGAAATCCTCCCTGCGGATCGGCGCCGGCTCGGCCTGGTGGGGCGATCGCGTCGAACCGGCCGCGCTCAACGCCGAACGCGGTGATCTGGACTACCTATGCTTCGAGACCATGGCCGAAGCCACCATCTCGGCCGCACAGGTGCGCGCGCGCCGCGATCCGGCATTCCCGGGCTACGACACCTATCTCGACGATCGCATGCGCGCAGTGCTGCCGCACTGTCTCAAGCGCGGCACCCGGATCATCAGCAACCAGGGCTGGATCAACCCCGAAGGCGCAGCGCAACGCATCGTGCACTGGCTGCACGAGCTCGGCGCGCGTGGCATCAAGGTCGCGGCGGTGTCGGGCGGACTGATCACCGATCGCGTGCTGCAGCTGACCGACCGCATCCTGGAGAACGGCCAGCCCACCGCCACGCTCGCACCGGATCTCGTCTCGGCGGAGGTCTATCTCGGCGCCGAGCCGATCGTGCAGGCGCTGCAGCAGGGTGCGCACATCGTGGTATCCGGCCGGGTAGCCGATCCCTCCATCTTCATGGCGCCCATGATGTACGAGTTCGGCTGGGATGCGCTGGATCATCACAAGCTCGGACCGGGCAACGGCATCGGCCATCTGATGGAATGCGGCGCGCAGGTCACCGGGGGCTACTTCGCCGATCCCGGTTTCAAGGACGTACCCGAGCCGTGGAATCTCGCCTTCCCGATCGCCGAGGTCGAATCCGACGGCAGCGCGGTGATCACCAAGGTCGCCGGCACCGGCGGCGCGGTAACCCTGCAGACGGTGAAGGAGCAGATGCTCTACGAGGTGCACGATCCGGCCAACTACATCACGCCGGACGTGGTGGTGGATTTCACCACCACGCGGCTGGAACAGATCGGACCGGACCGCGTGCGGGTGACCGACATCTCCGGCAAGCCGCGTACGCCGACCCTGAAGGTATCGATCGGCTGCACCGAAGGCTTCATTGGCGAAGACATGTTCTTCTATGCCGGCCCGGGCGCACTGCGCCGGGCACAACTGGCGAAGAAGATCCTCGAGGAGCGCTTCAAGATCGTGAAGCTGGACGCCGAGGAAGTGCGCATCGACTTCCTCGGCGTCAACGCCATCCACGGCGCGATGTCACCGACCGACCGTCCCGAGCCCTACGAAGTGGCAGTGCGCGTGGCCGCGCGCACGCGCACGCGCGAGGAAGCGGTCAAGGTCGGGCGCGAGGTCGACGGCATGGCCGTGTCGGGCGTGGGCATGACCGGCAAGCGCGTGCCGCATCAGGATCGCACGCGCGAGATCATCGGCGTGTGGTCCTCGCTGGTGCCGCGCGAGAAGATCACGCCGACCTTGAGCTTATTCGAGAGCTGAGCACGAGAGCCGCCATGAACGTACTCCTGCAGCACGTCGCGCATTGTCGCTCGGGCGACAAGGGCAACACCTCCAACATCATCGTCATCGCCTACGACGAGGCGCTGTATCCGCATCTCAAGGCGCAGCTCACCGCCGAGCGCTTCCAAGCCTTCTACGCCGGCACCGTCAACGGGCCGGTGGAACGCTACACCATCGATCATCTGTGGTGCATGAACTTCGTCTGCCATGGGGCGCTTGGCGGCGGCGTGTCGCGGAGTCTGTGCCTGGACAACTACGGGAAGACGTTGTCGGCGGGGATTCTGGGGTTTGAGCTGGAGATTCCGGAGGGGTTGAGGGGGAAGCTGAGAGGGACATTGCTAGCG
>JAHCKU010000222.1 GCA_026125625.1 Burkholderiales bacterium
GCACGAGGCCGACCAGGCGCCGGTCACAGCTCGCCGCCCGCAGGCGGTCGAGGCCGAAGGCCGGCTTGTCCTTCACCACCCAGGCGAAGGGGGTGCACAGAGGGTTGCTGCTGCCGTCCAGCTCGTGGCCGAAGAGGGGGAAGCCGGCCTCGAGGCGCAGGGTGTCGCGCGCGGCGAGGCCGGCGGGAACGAGACCGAGGGGCTCGCCCGCGACGAGCAGCGCGTCCCACAGGGCGGCGGCGACCGCGTTCGGCACGAGCAGTTCGAAGCCGTCTTCGCCGGTGTAGCCGGTGCGCGCGATGAACACGCCCTCCTGCTCGGCGCAGCGGAACGGCATCAGCGCTTCGCCGACCGCGCGCAGCGCCGGGCGCACGGACCACAGTCGCTCGCGGGCATTGGGCCCCTGCAGCGCGAGCATGGCCAGGTCGTGGCGCGGCAGCAAGGTCAACTCCGCAGCGAAGGGCTCGCTCTGTATATGCATCCATGCCAGATCCTTGGCCGCGGTGGCGGCATTGACCACCGTTCGATAGCGACCGGGAGCGAGCAGGTAGACGATGAGATCGTCGAGCACGCCGCCGTCGGCGGCCAGCATGCAGGAGTACAGCGCCATGCCCGGCGTGCTCAGGCGCGCGACGTCGTTGGCCAGCAGCCGGCGCAGGTAGTCGTGGGCCGCAGAACCCTGCACGTCGATGGCCAGCATGTGGGACACGTCGAACATGCCGGCGTCGCGGCGCACCTGATGGTGCTCGTCGATCTGCGAGCCGTAGTGCAGCGGCATCTCCCAGCCGCCGAAATCGACCAGCTTGGCACCGGCGCTCACGTGCTCGGCGTGCAGGGGCGTGCGTTTCAGAGATGACTGTGTCACGGCTAACCGAAGAACAGGTAGAGACGATAGCCGGCGGCGCGCACGTCACCGGTGTTGAGATAGAGCCGCAGCGCGAGCTCTTCGTTCGCAGCAATGCTGCCGTGCGTGCGGGCAGCCCCCTCCAGGTATTCCCGGGGATGCAGCACGCGCCGCGCCACCACCTGATTGGCGGTGCCGGTCAAGGTCAGCTCGATCAGGGGCAGCTGCTGCGCCACTGCGGCGCGGTTGCGCACTTGCGCCGTGAGCAGCACTTCGTTGGGACGCGCCACGTCGAGCAGCTGCAGATCCGAGCCTTCGATGTACAGCTGCTCGGGCAGCCGCGGCAACGCCACCTCGCAGCCGAGCCAACTGCAGACGCCCTCCAGCACCGGGCGCACGGCCGGCAACCCGAGCGCGATCGGCGATGCCAGCCACCACAACATCTGGATCAGCAGCAGCACGCCCAACGCAGCGTTCGCCGCCACCCAGCGGCGGCGCTGCGCCAGTGGCACCGGCTCCGCCTCCAGCAGCTGGTCCGGTAACGTGAGCGCAGTCTGCTCTGCTGTGGACACAGTGTGCGAATCGCCTGCCGGCAGATCTTCATCGTCTTCGCTGGAACCCTGCGATGCGCTCGCCTGAGAGTGGGCTTCACCGTCAGCAGGCGGCACGGCTGCGTCATCACCATGCAATATCGCCTGCGCCACAGCGGAATCGGATCGATCCGGCGCCGCCTCGTCCGCTGCCTCATCGAAGGCACCGGGGAAGGATCCGCGCGCAGGCAGCGCCTCGATCTCCTCGATGTCCACTTGCGGACCAGGTGCGTCAGCCTGCGGCGCGCTCGTCTCTGCGTCGTCATCGTCGGTGGATCGGCCGACGCCGTATTTCTGCACGTAGTGCGCCACCGGATCCTGGTCGGGTTCCTCGAAAACTCGGTCGGTCTCGGTGTCCGCTGCAGCGGGCGCTGATGATGCCGGCTGGGAAGACGCCTCGAACGCGGCATCGCCATCACCCTCGCTGGCACCATCGCTGGGCGCCTGCACAGCCTCTGCAGCCGGTGCAGCAGCGAACGCGGCGGGTGCGGACGGTCTCACCGGCGCGGAGGCCGGTGCCGGTGCGCCGGGCGCACCCGGCAAAATGGAGGTAAGGGTGGAGAAGGCATCGAACTGCGTCCGGCAGCGTCCGCAACGCACCTGCCCGCTCGAAGCCTGCAGCTGCTGCGGGGTGACGCGATAGACGGTGTCGCAGTGCGGGCAGCGCGTGTACATGTCGCCAGCGGGATTGGAACGAGCCGGTGTACCGGGCCGGTACACCAGGCGCGAGTCTACCGCGTGCGGCAGCCGGACAGGCAGGTCCAGCCGTCGACCTCGGACGCGACCTGCAGATCGAACCAGGGGCGGTAGGCGAGTGCGACCTCTTCGGCCTGGGTGCCGAGAATGCCGGCCAGGACCAGATGGCCGTTCATGCGCGTCAGTCCGGCAAGCAGGGGCGCGAGCACCTTGAGTGGATTGGACAGGATGTTGGCCACCACCACGTCGAAGCTGTCCGGCCTCAGCGTATCGGGATGCAGCACGCTGATCTCGACCGCATTCAGCACCGCATTGGAGCGAGTGGCAAACAATGCGCCCTCGTCGATGTCGACTGCGAGCACGTTCCCGGCGCCGAGCCGCTTTGCGGCGATGGCCAGGATGCCGCTGCCGCAGCCGTAATCGACCAGGCTGGCGCCCTGGGGCAGATGCTGCTCCAGCCAGTGCAGGCATTGCCGGGTGGTAGGATGGCTGCCGGTGCCGAAGGCGAGACCGGGATCGAGCCTGAGACTGATCGCGGCCGGATCTGGTGGTTCGGCCCAGGACGGCACGATCCACAGCCGCTCGCTGATGCGGATCGGCCCGAACTGCTGCTGCGTGGCGCGCACCCAGTCCTGCTCGGCCACCGTCTCGAGCACGATTGTGCTCAGCGCACTCGCCGCGAAGGCGTTCAGCGTGTGTACGATCAGCGCCTGCGCATCGGCCTCGGCGGTGAACAGCACCGTCATGCGCTGGCGCGGCCAAGCGGCCACCGTTGCGCCGGGCTCGCCGAACAGCGCGCGCTCGTCACCGGTGCCGGCGTCGGGATCGGTGAGCTCCACCGATACCGCTCCCGCCTCCAGCAATGCGTCGGCAATCGGCTCCGGATCGGCTACAGCAAGCTCGAAACTGGCTCGCACCCAGGACACCTTCACTTCTCCCATCGATTCCAGGCGAGCTGCGTGCCCACCTCAGTCCGGGCGATTCTGCTTGGCCAGCTTCTCTTCCAGATAGTGGATGTTGGTGCCGCCGCGCACGAAGGCGGAATCCAGCATCAGCTCCTGGTGCAGCGGCAGATTGGTCTGGATGCCCTCGACCACCATCTCCGACAGTGCGATACGCATCTTGGCGATGGCCTTCTCGCGCGTGTCGGCCCACGAGATCACCTTGGCCACCAGCGAATCGTAGTTCGGCGGCACCAGGTAGTTGGCGTAGACGTGGGAATCGACGCGAATGCCGGGACCGCCGGGTGCGTGGAAGGCCGTGATGCGGCCGGGCGAGGGCGTGAACTTGTAGGGATGCTCGGCGTTGATCCGGCATTCGACCGAATGCCCGCGAAACTGGATGTCGCGCTGGCGAAACGGCAGCTTCTGTCCGGCCGCGACCATGATCTGCGCCTGCACGATGTCGATGCCGGTGATCATCTCCGTCACCGGATGCTCCACCTGCACGCGCGTGTTCATCTCGATGAAATAGAACTCGTCCTTCTCGAACAGAAACTCGAAGGTGCCGGCCCCGCGATAGCCGATCTTGCGGCAGGCATCGGCACAGCGCTCGCCGATGCGCGATTTCAGACGCGGCGAGATCAGCGGCGCCGGCGCCTCTTCGATGATCTTCTGATGACGGCGCTGCATCGAGCAGTCGCGATCGCCCAGGTACACCGCGTTGCGATGCGAATCGGCAAGCACCTGGATCTCCACGTGGCGCGGATTCTCCAGGAACTTCTCCAGGTACACGGTGGGGTTGCCGAAGGCGGTCTGCGCCTCCTGGCGGGTCATGGTCACCGCGTTGAGCAGCGCCGCTTCGGTATGCACCACGCGCATGCCGCGTCCGCCGCCGCCGCCGGCGGCCTTGACGATCACCGGATAGCCGATCGAGCGCGCCACCTTGATGATGTCCTCCGGCGATTCCGGCAGCTGACCGTCCGAGCCCGGCACCACCGGCACGCCGGCCTTGATCATCGCCTGCTTGGCGCTGACCTTGTCGCCCATCATGCGGATGGTTTCCGGGCGCGGTCCGATGAACACGAATCCGCTCTTTTCCACGCGCTCGGCGAAATCGGCATTCTCGGACAGGAAGCCGTATCCGGGATGAATGGCCTCGGCGTCGGTGACCTCCGCCGCGCTGATGATGGCCGGGATGTTCAGATAGCTCTGCCCCGACGGCGCCGGCCCGATGCACACCGACTCATCGGCCAGGCGTACGTACTTGGCATCCGAGTCGGCCTCGGAATGGACGGCCACGGTCTTGACGCCAAGCTCACGACAGGCCCGCTGGATGCGCAGCGCGATCTCGCCGCGGTTGGCGATCAGAATCTTTTCGAACACTGGAGTATGTCTTCGCTCCGATCAAACGATCAGGAACAGCGGCTCGCCGTACTCGACCGGCTGTCCGTTCTCGGCATACACCTGCTTGATGGTGCCGCCGTGGTCGGCCTCGATCTCATTGAGCAGCTTCATCGCCTCGATGATGCACAAGGTATCGCCGGGACTCACCTTGTCGCCTTCCTGTACGAATGCCTTGGCACCGGGGGAAGGCGAACGATAGAAAGTGCCCACCATCGGCGACTTGACCACGTGGCCTTCCACCTTCTCTTCCTCCGGGACGACCACGGCGGCGGCCGGCGCCGGCAGTGCTGCCGGCATGTGCATCATGGCTGGGGTCGGAGCGGCCATGAACTGGCCGGGCTGGCCGATGCGACTGATGCGGACTCTTTCCTCGCCCTCGGTGACCTCGAGCTCGGCAATGCCCGATTCCTGGACCAGATCGATCAGCTTCTTGAGCTTGCGCAGATCCATGGACTAGCTCCTCCTCCCCGCCTGCAGCGCGTACTCCAAGGCCAGCTCGTAACCCTGCACCCCCAGCCCGCAGATCATGCCCACGGCGATGTCGGTGAAGTAGGAATGGTGGCGGAACGGCTCACGCGCAAAGACGTTGGACAGGTGCACCTCGATGAAGGGCATCTTCACTGCAGCGAAGGCGTCACGCATGGCCACGCTGGTGTGGGTGTATGCCCCGGGGTTGATGATGACGAAGCCGGTACCGTCACGGCCCGCCTCCTGAATTCTGTCGACCAGTGCGCCTTCACTGTTGCTCTGGAACGTGAGCAGCTCCGCGCCGGCATTCTGGGCCCGCATGCGCAAGCGATCGTTGATCTGGTCGAGGTTCGCGCCGCCGTAGATGGCCGGCTCGCGCGTACCGAGGAGGTTGAGGTTGGGCCCATGCAGCACCAGAATGCGCTGCATTCCTGCCCCTCCCCCCGGCTTTGTTGGGGTTGTCATGCCGTCAAGTTTGCCGCAGTTTTCCGTATTTTGTCCAGCATATCAACGAAGTTGACTCGACTTGGAGGCAGCTCGGCGGATAGCGGACGAGGCTTGGAAAGACCGTCCCGGCAGAGAATCGACCGGCCCTGGATATCGGCCGGAATCATGGGAACTTGCGGGCAGGATGGGCGATGTTCGAAGCTTTTCGCCGCCGGATATGCTGATTTAGCGTCCGCTTCCGCACGGCTCAGAGGTGCGGCTCCACCATCGCGTCGATCTTGTTCGCATTCAAGATACCCAGCTCGGTGCTGGCGATACGGCCTTCGCGGTCCACCACCAGGGTGTAGGGCAGGCCGCCCAGTTCGTTGCCGACCGCGCG
>JAHCKU010000223.1 GCA_026125625.1 Burkholderiales bacterium
CCGGCCTCCTTGCCGCGGCGCTCGCGCTCCAGCCCGATCAGCAACCCCAGCGCCAGCCCCAGCGCCAGCCGCATGAGGATCTGGGTGTAGGGCCAGGCACTGACGGGCAGCAGGTTGTCGGTTTCGGACATCGGGGCGATCTTGCCGCATGGCGGGGGGCGGCGCAACACGAGCATGTCACGCCCGCACGGCCTGCGTGCCGGGTCTTCAGCCCGGCCTCAGTCTGGCGCCCGGGCCGCAGCTAGCATGGTCACTCCCTTTCACCTTTCCCAGCCACCATGCGCCTGCCGGACAGCCTTGCCCGTTTTCACAATTTCCTGCGCCAGGTGGCGCGCCTGTCGGCGCCGTATTTCAGCGCGTCGGACGAGCGCTGGCGCGCGCGTGGCCTGCTGGCGGCCATCGTGGCGCTCAACCTGGGCGCGGTCTACATGCTGGTGCAGATCAACGAGTGGAACCGCGTGTTCTACGACGCGCTGCAGAACAAGGACGCCGCCGTGTTCTGGACCCAGCTGGGGCGCTTCACGCTGCTGGCGATGGCTTTCGTGGTGATTGCCGTCTATCGCTTCTACCTGACGCAGCTGCTGCAACTGCGCTGGCGCGCCTGGATGACGCGCGACCTGATGGGCCGCTGGCTGCAGGGCCAGGCCTTCTACCGCATGGAGCTGGCGCGCTACGCCGGCGCCGCCGTGCCCACCACCGGCGCCACCGGCCTGCCCCACCCCGGCCAGCGCGAGCCCGACAACCCCGACCAGCGCCTGCAGGAAGACGTCAACCTGTTCACCGCGCAGACCGTGGGGCTGTCGATGGGCCTGCTCAACGCCGTGGTCACGCTGGCCAGCTTCGTCGGCATTCTGTGGGGGCTGTCGGGCGCGTTCTCGTTCACGCTGGGTGAACGAACGATCGAGCTGCCAGGCTTCATGGTGTGGCTGGCGCTGCTGTACTGCATCGCCGGCAGCGTGCTGACGCACTACATCGGCCGCCCGCTGATCGGGCTGAACTTCGAGCAGCAAAAGCGCGAGGCCGACTTTCGCCATCACCTGGTGCGGGTGCGCGAATACAGCGAGGCCATCGCCCTGGACCGCGGCGAGCAGGTGGAGCAGCGCAACCTGGACACCCGCTTTGGCGCCGTGCTGGCCAACTACCTGCGCCTGATCGGCAAGCAGAAGCAGCTGGTGGGCTTCACCAACCTGTTCGGCCAGGCGGCGGTGGTGTTCCCCTTCATCGTCGCGGCGCCGCGCTTTTTCTCCGGCGCCATCCAGCTGGGCGAGCTGATGCAGATCGCCAGCGCCTTTGATCGCGTGCAAGGCGCGCTGTCCTGGTTCGTGACCAACTACGCGCCGGTCACCGGCTGGTGCGCGATCGTGGAGCGCCTCGCCCATTTCGGGCGGGCGATGTCGGCAGCCCGCGCCCGCGCCGATGGTCCGCGCGTGGAAGCCGGTACGGCGGATACCTACGAAGTGCGCGACCTTCGGCTCAGCCTGCCGGACGGCCGCGATCTGCTGCATGCCGGCGCGCTTTCGATCGCGCCGGGTGCGCAGACGCTGATCGAGGGTTCATCCGGCTCAGGCAAAACCACATTGCTGCGGGCGATCGCCGGCCTGTGGCCGTTCGGCAGCGGAGCAGTGCACAAGCCGGCCGGACGTTCCCTGTTCCTGCCGCAACGCGCCTACTTCCCGCTCGGCAGCCTCAAGCATGCGGTCACCTATCCGCTGGCAGTAGAGGCCGTGAGCGATGCCGAAGCGCTCGCGGCGTTGTCGGATGCCGGCCTTGCGCATCTGGCGCCACTGCTGCATACCGTCGACGCCTGGGAGCGGCGCCTGTCGGGCGGCGAGCAGCAGCGCCTGGCGCTCGCGCGTGCCCTGCTGTACAAGCCGGACTGGCTGTTTCTCGACGAGGCGACCTCGGCACTGGATCGCTCGAATCAGGAACGATTCCACGAGGTGCTGCGCACGCGGCTGCCGGCAACAACGGTGGTGGCCGTTGCCCATCACAGGACGCAGACCGACATCTACGACTGGGTCCTGGAGGTGGGGAAAGGGTCGGCGCACCTGAAGCCGGGGTAGCTTCTGGACCCCGGCCTGCGCCGGGGTGACGAGTCCTATGTGCACACGAAACTCGTCATGTCAGCAATTCCTCAGATCTCTCCCTCGTCATGCCGGCGGAGGCCGGGATCCAGGCCGTGGAACGGCACTCGACGCCATGCGCATTCACCGGGCATATCGCGGAGGAGCGGTCGCGCGTGGCGTTCGCCGCACGAGTGCAGCCGTCGAAAAACGTTTCCGTTCCCTGTATCATTCGACGCTTCAGCCACGGTGCCCGGCAACTCAAGGTAGTCTTGACCTTATCTGAGCCTTCCCTCGCGTGTGCACCTTCATCGGCGCCAAGCCGCCGAGGGCACCGCATCCCTCAGTCCCTCGAGCCGAGTGAACCGTAAGTCCCAGTCGTTCCGCTTGCGCGGCACCACGGTGCCGGTGATCACGCTGGCCCTGAGCAGCGCCGATCAGACTGCGCTGGAGGGCGACATCGATCGCAAGGTGAGTGAAGCCGGCGACAGCCTGGCGGGCGGACTGGCGGTGATCGACCTGTCCGCTCTGGGCGACGAACACCCGCCGTTGCAATGGCTGGTCGCGCAGGTGCGCCGTTTCGGGCTGCATCCGGTGGCGGTCATCGGCACGCAGGAGGCGCAGGCCGAGGAGGTGAGCGCGCTCGATCTCGCCGTGCTGCCTGCCAGTTCCGGCAGTGCACGCAGTGCAGACACGCCGGTGCGCGAGGAGCCGGTGGCGGCTGCGCCTTCTGCACCGGAGCCACCTGCATCCGCACCGCAGACGGCTGCATCCGCCCGGCCTGCGCCGCCCGCTGCATCCGCCGCAGCCGACACCACCACCCTGGTGGTCGATCGTCCGGTGCGCTCCGGCCAGCGTATCTATGCGCGCGGCTGCGATCTGGTACTGCTCGCCGGCGCCAGCGCCGGCTCGGAACTGATCGCCGACGGCAACATCCACTGCTATGGCCCGCTGCGCGGGCGCGCGCTGGCAGGTGCCAGCGGTGACCACGAGGCACAGATCTTCGCCCTCGATTTCGAAGCCGAGCTGGTTTCCGTGGCCGGCGTATATAAGGCATTCGAACGGCTGCCCGACGGGGTGCGCGGCAAGGCCATCCGCGCCAGTCTGGAGATGCGCGACGGACAATCGCAGATCCTGCTCAGCCCCCTGTTGATAGCCACCTGAAACGAACCGCATCGATCACCAGAAAAACAGAGAGACCGCACGCATGAGCAACACCAGAATCATCGTCGTGACCTCGGGCAAGGGCGGGGTCGGCAAGACCACCACCAGCGCGAGCTTTGCCAGCGGCCTGGCGTTGCGCGGACACAAGACCGCAGTAGTGGACTTCGACGTGGGCCTGCGCAACCTCGACCTGATCATGGGTTGCGAGCGGCGCGTGGTATACGACTTCGTCAACGTCATCAACAACGAAGCCACGCTCAACCAGGCGCTGATCAAGGACAAGCACAGCGAGCACCTGTTCGTGTTGCCGGCGAGCCAGACGCGTGACAAGGACGCACTCAAGGAGGAAGGCGTGGAGCGCGTGCTGAACGAGCTGCGCGACATGGGCTTCCAGTACGTCGTGTGCGATTCGCCGGCCGGCATCGAACACGGCGCCGTCATGGCGCTGACCTTCGCCGATGAAGCGATCATCGTCACCAATCCGGAAGTCAGCTCGGTGCGCGACTCCGATCGCATCCTCGGCATCCTGCAGGCGAAATCGCGGCGGGCGAAGGAAGGGCGCGAGCCGGTGAAGGAGCATCTGCTGCTCACGCGCTATTCGCCCAAGCGCGTGGAGGAGGGCGAGATGCTCTCGCACGAGGACGTGCGCGAATTGCTGCGCATCCCGCTGCTGGGGGTGATCCCCGAGTCGGAGGCGGTGCTGCATGCCTCCAACCAGGGGCAGCCGGCGATTCACATGGAAGGACAGCCGGTGGCCGAGGCCTACAAGGACGTGGTGATGCGTTTTCTCGGCGAGGAGGTGCCGCTGCGCTTCATCGCCGCCGAGAAGCGCGGCCTGCTGCAGCGACTGTTCGGAGGTAAATGATGTCTCTGTTCAGAGCCCTTTTTCGCTCCAAGACGCCGTCCGCGACGGTCGCCAAGGATCGCCTGCAACTGCTCATCGCGCGCGAGCGCTCCGGCGGTGCGCCGTCCGACTGGCTGCCGCGCCTGCAGCAGGATCTGCTGGAGGTCATCGGCCGCTACGTCCCCGTCACGCCGGGTGCGGTGAAAGTGGAGATGGAGCGCGGCGAAAATCTGGATGTGCTAGAAATAAACATCGTCCTGCCCGAGCAGGCGCGCAAGGCAGGGTGAAGGGGGCGCGTCGCTGCCGAGAGAACAGTCGTCCAATGCTGAGAGAAACATATCGTCCGATATAGAGCCGATCCAGGCTCGCGGGCGTTAACATCAATTTCCTGGTGGGGGTTTAGCAATGACGAATCGTCACTTTTTTTCGCAACGCCGGGCTGCCCATGCAGGCGGCCAGGACATTACGCCACCGACGACCGATGTGTCGGTCTGGCTCTGCCGCCGGAGCAGCGACCGGCACCAGCGCACCTATTCCGATACCGACATCCGGCGCGAGGACGTGCTGATGGAGCTGCTCGACGAAGCACATGCGCGCATCCGGGAGCTGGAAGCCGCCCTGGAGCGCTGCAAGCGGTTTGCCGACTGAGGCCGTAAAGCGGCGCTCTCTATCGTCATACCGGCGAAAGCCGGTATCCAGGCCCTGGCTGCATCTGCGGACGACTACTGCCTGGACCCCGGCTTCCGCCGGGGTGACGAATTGCCTCACGCCTGCGGGTCGGCCATCCCCCGCCGGGCGTCGCGCAGCGCCTGAGCCTGCGCATCGCGCGCGGCGCGGCGGCGCACGCGCCAGGCCTTGAGCAGCAAGGTCAGCCCGAACCAGCCGAGCAGTATCGCCACCGGAATCGCCAGGGCCTGCGGGAAGAAAAACCCGAGCACGGCGACGATGCTGAAGCCAAGCCCGAATTTCGCCATCGTCCCGGCTTCCGAGCCGGCCAGCACGCGGCGGTTGGTAAGCGCGGCGCTGACCGTATTCCCGATACGCAAGGCGCTGGCCGCGGCCCGGCTGGCACTGCCGCGCAGCGGCTGCAGATGCAGCCGGTGGGGGCGCAGCGGCCGGACCTTGCGATGGCTGAGCACGATCTCGGTCGACTTCTCCAGATCCTGCAGATACATCTCCTGCATCTGCCGGCCGAAGTCCTCGTCGTATACGCCGAGATCGAGCTCGTAGTTGGCCAGCCAGCTCGACAGATTCAGATTGGAGGAACCCACGCGCGACCAGCGGCCGTCGGCGACTGAAGTCTTGGCGTGCAGCATGCTGCCGTTCCACTCGAACACGCGCACGCCGGCCTCGAGCAGCGGACGATAGCCGGCGCGGGTGAAGGCCTGGGTGAGCGGCAGGTCGCTGGAGCCGGGGACCAACAGGCGCACGTCCACGCCGTCGCGCGCGGCCGCGCGCAGCGCCTCGACGTAGGGCGGTGTGCCGACGTAGTAGGCATCGGTCAGCCACAAGGTATGGCGCGCCACCGTGGCGATGAAGTGGTCGAGGCGATACAGCCCGGCGCGGTTGGGCTCGCTGGCGACCACCATCACGCTCATGCCGTCATCGGTCGCGCTCGCGCCTTCTGCGAGATCGAAGCCGCCCTGGTCGGGGGCA
>JAHCKU010000224.1 GCA_026125625.1 Burkholderiales bacterium
CGATCGAGCAGAAGAGTGCGTTCGTGTGCTTCACCGCCAGCGGGGGTGCACGCATGCAGGAAGGCCTGATGTCCCTGATGCAGATGGCCAAGACCACCGCGGCGCTCACCCAGCTTTCCTCCGAGCGTCTGCCCTTCATCTGCGTGCTGACCGATCCGACCATGGGCGGTGTATCGGCCAGCTTTGCCATGATCGGGGATGTGGTCATCGCCGAGCCAGGGGCGCTGATCGGCTTCGCCGGCCCGCGCGTGATCGAGCAGACGGTGAAGCAGACTCTGCCGGAGGGATTCCAGCGTGCCGAGTTTCTGCTGGAGCACGGTGCGATCGACATGATCGTAGATCGACGCGAGATGCGTGATCGACTGGCCAGCCTGATCACCCTCCTGATGCGGGCACCCCAGGCCTGATCATTCATCCAGCAGGCGCCCGCCGCGATGCCGGGCCCGCTCGATTCGATGCGGGTGGGCGGTCGTGTACCTGATATTCGTTCAGAGCTTTCCCTGAGTTTCCCATGCCGCAGCCCACCCTCGCCGCGCCGTCAGCGGGCAGCTCTCTAGCCGAATGGCTGGCGTATCTGGAGCACCTGCATCCCAGCGCGATGGACTTCGGGCTGGAACGCATCGGCGTGGTACGCGAGCGTCTCGGCCTGGATATCGAGTTTCCCGTCATCACCGTCGGCGGAACCAACGGCAAGGGCTCGACCTGCGCCTTTCTCGACTGCTTCCTGCGCTGCGCCGGCTACCGGAGCGGGTGCTATACCTCCCCGCATCTGTTGCGCTACAACGAGCGCGTGCGCATCGGTGGACGGGAGGCTGCAGATGCGGAGCTGGTGCGCGCGTTCGAACGCGTCGAAGCGGCGCGTGGTGAGGTGTCGCTCACTTATTTCGAGTTCGGCACCCTGGCCGCAGTCCTCATGTTCCGCGACGCCGGAGTGGACGCGGCACTGCTCGAGGTCGGTCTCGGCGGGCGCCTCGACGCCGTGAACCTGTTTGCTCCCGATTGCGCGGTGCTGACCAGCGTGGGACTCGATCATATGCAGTACCTGGGCGATACGCGCGAGGCCATCGGCTTCGAGAAAGCCGGCATCTTCCGCCCGCTGCGCCCGGCGGTGGTGGCCGATTCCGATCCGCCCGCCAGCGTGCTGCGCCGGGCGACGGAAATCGGCGCCGAGCTGCTGCTCATCGATCGCGACTTCGGCGCCGTGCCGCGCGAGCAGGATTGGATCTATTGGAGCATACATGGACGCCGTTCCGCCCTGCCGTGGCCGAGCTTGCGCGGCGCGTTCCAGCTCGGCAACGCCAGCGCCGCCATCATGGCATTGGAATCGATACGCGCACGTCTGCCGGTCGACATGGGTGCCATCCGCCGCGGCCTGGTGGAGGTGGAGCTGCCGGGCCGCTTCCAGGTGCTGCCAGGGCGACCGATGGTGATCCTGGACGTGGCGCACAATCCGCACGCGGCCCTGCGTCTGCGCGACGATCTGGCGCGCATGCGCGGCGGACGTACGTTTGCCGTGTTTGCCATGCTGCGCGACAAGGACATCGCCGGCGTCGCGCAGGCGCTTTCCGGCGTGGTGGACCGCTGGTTCGTGGCGCCGCTCCCGGGGCCGCGCGGTGAAACCGGTACGGGGATGCTGGAGGCCATACGGCATGCGCAAGCGCAGGCCGTGGCGGTGGTGTGTGATGACGTGGGACAGGCATTGCATCGGGCGCGGGGGGAGGCTGGAGCGGATGATAAGATTGTGGTGTTCGGTTCATTCCTTACGGTTGCCGCAGCATTGGCATCCACGCATTCGAACCGCGGCTGACATTACGAGCAGAGCTTGGCGAGAAGCGCCGTTTCCGACGAAGAGGTCCAGTTACGCAAGCGTGCGCGTCGACGGCTGGTCGGCGCCGTTGCGCTGGTGATCGTGGCGGTGGCCGCGCTGCCGCTGCTGCTCGATGCAAATCCTCCAGGTGCGCCGCAGGCGCCGCAGGTCAGCGTTGCGTCGCTGCCCCCCGAATCCGGCGCACAGCCGGGTCCGCAGTGGTCCGACACCGCGCAAACAGCTGCGGTACCCACCGACGATCCACTGGTGCCGGAATCCGCTGCAGCGTCGCCATCGCTGCCCGGGCAACCAGGCCAGGCCGATGAGTCCGGGCCAGGCGCCGATTCGCCCGAGGCTGGTCCTGGCCGGATGCCGGCAACGCAGGCAGTTGCTCCGGACACCCCCTCCGGAGGCCTGGAAAACGCCCTCAAGAGCAGCCCCAAAACCGTGACCGACGGCAAAGGCACGTACGTCGTGCAGTTGATCGCCACCACTTCCCCGGAAAAAGCACGCGACCTCGAGCGTCGTCTCGAGCAGTTGAAGTTTCCCGCGTACACCGAGAAGACACCGGATGGCGCGAAGACGCGTGTGCGTGTCGGCCCCTTCGCCAGGCAGGAGGCGGCCGAATCGGCGCGCCAGCGCCTGCTCCAGCTTGGCTTCGATCCCGGAAAAGTGGCGAGGCGGGGCGAATGAGCGGAAGCAAGCGAGGTACGGAACGGTGACCGGCCTCGACTATGGGATCATTGCCGTGATCGGAGTGTCGGTGCTGATCAGCGTGCTGCGCGGTGCCGTGCGCGAGCTGATGTCGCTGCTGTCGTGGATCGTGGCAATCTATCTCGCCGTGCGCCTCGCGCCCCATGCCGCGACTTTTATGCCGGATGCACTGTCCAATCCATCGTTGCGCCTCATTGCCGGCTTCGTGGCCATCTTCCTCGTCAGTCTGCTGCTGCTGGCACTGCTCACCTGGGCCGTGTCCGGGCTGTTGCGCAAATCGCCTCTGTCCGGCGTGGACCGCGTGCTCGGTGCCGTATTCGGCTTGCTGCGCGCGCTCGTGGTCCTGGTGGCTGCCACACTGGTGGCGGGCCTTACCGCCGTGCCGCGGGAACCGTTCTGGCGCGAAGCCAGGCTGATTGCGCCGTTGCAGTCGCTGGCCGTGGCCGCGCGCGGGTATCTGCCGCAGGCGATCGCGGGGCGGATACGCTACGATTGAGTGACATGCATAGCAGGTGCGGGCACGGCGACATCGCCACGATCTTATCCAATCACCGAGGCCGGATATGTGCGGAATCATCGGCGTTGTAGCCAAATCCCCCGTCAATCAGCTGCTCTACGATGGGTTGCTGGTGCTGCAGCATCGCGGACAGGACGCAGCGGGCATGGTCACCGCCGAGCACAGCACCTTCCACATGCACAAGGGCAGCGGATTGGTGCGCGACGTGTTCCGTACGCGCAACATGCGCAATCTCGCCGGCTTCAGCGGCATCGCGCACTGCCGCTATCCGACTGCCGGATCGGCCGACAACTCCGCGGAATCGCAGCCGCTGTATGTCAATTCTCCCTTCGGCATCGTGCTCGGCCACAACGGCAATCTGACCAACTCCGAGCAGCTCAAGCGCGAGTTGTTCCGCCAGGATCTTCGCCACGTGAACACGAACTCGGATTCCGAGGTGCTGCTCAACGTGCTCGCGCATGAGCTGCAGGAAGCTTCGGCGTCCTACGCGCTGAATCCGGCTACCATCTTCCAGGCCGTGGCCGGCGTGCACCGTCGCTGTCGCGGCGCCTACGCGGTCGTGGCAATGATCGCCGGCTACGGGCTGCTGGCTTTTCGCGACCCCTTCGGCATCCGTCCACTGGTGGTCGGCAGCTCGAAGAGCGAGGAAGGCGAGGAGTATCTGGTGGCATCCGAGAGCGTGGCGCTGGACACGCTCGGCTACAAGCTGGTGCGTGATGTCGCCCCGGGCGAGGCGATCTTCATCGACATGGACGGCAACTTCTACAGCAAGCAGTGTGCTGCCCACCCTTCGCTCAATCCCTGTATCTTCGAATTCGTCTATCTGGCGCGCCCCGATTCCGTGATCGACGGCATTTCCGTGTATGAGACGCGCCTGCGCATGGGCGAGAGCCTGGCCGAGAAGATACGCCGCGAATACGCGCAGCTCGACATCGACGTCGTCATCCCGATCCCGGATTCGAGTCGACCGTCGGCAATGCAGCTGGCGGGCAGGCTCGATCTTCCCTATCGTGAAGGCTTCATCAAGAATCGGTACATCGGGCGTACCTTCATCATGCCCGGGCAGGGCGTGCGCAAGAAGTCGGTGCGCCAGAAGCTCAATGCCATCGACATGGAATTCAAGGGCAAGAACGTGCTGCTGGTGGATGATTCGATCGTGCGTGGCACCACCAGCCGCGAGATCGTGCAGATGGCACGCGACTCCGGCGCGAACAAGGTGTTCTTCGCATCGGCCTCGCCGCCGGTGCGTTTCCCCAACGTATACGGCATCGACATGCCCAGCGCCAGGGAGCTGATCGCCACCGGTCGCGATGACGAAGAGATCGCACGCGAGATCGGCGCCGACTGTCTCGTGTACCAGGACCTGGACGCGCTGGTCGAAGGTGTGACCTCGGTGAATCCACGGGTGAAGAATTTCGAGACGTCGTGCTTCAGCGGTGTCTACATCACCGGCGACGTGACGCCGGAGTATCTGGCCGGAGTGGAGGCCAATCGCAATGACAGTGAGCTGGGCCGCCGCTCCACCACGGCCACCACCCAATTGGACTTGAACCTGGTGGGTACGGACTGAGTCGATCGCTCACGCCGCTGCCCGGGCCGGCGGGCGGTGTGGGTGCTCGTAATACCGATATTGACGGGAGTGATCCCTGCCGCTATCGTTAGAGCTTGCGCCGATTTGAGTCACAGCTTGCGGGCGCGTTACAAGTGCAGCTAAAGCGTGGGGAAACCCGCGACAGGTCTGCTGCGCGGGTTTTTTCGTTTGGGTAGGCATGCAATGACAGAATTCGAGTTCGAGACGCTGGCGGTGCGCGCCGGCACGCAGCGCAGTCAGTTCCAGGAGCACGCCGAAGCGCTGTTCCTCACTTCCAGCTTCGTGTTCGACAGCGCTGCCCAGGCGGCGGAGCGCTTCTCCGGCACGCAGGAGGGCATGGTGTACTCACGCTACACCAATCCCACCGTCCTGATGCTGCAGCAGCGGCTGGCTGCGCTGGAGGATGGCGAGTGTTGCATCGCCACCGCTTCGGGCATGTCGGCCATCCTCGCCTGCGTGCTCGGCCTGCTGCGCAGCGGTGAGCACATCGTCGCGGCGCAAAGCCTGTTCGGTGCCACCGTGCAGCTGTTCAACAACTGGTTGCCGCGCTTCGGTATCGATACCACCTTCGTCGCCGGCGTCGATCCATCGGCATGGCGTGCAGCGCTGCGCCCCAACACGCGTCTGCTGTTCGTGGAGACGCCCTCCAACCCGCTGACCGAAGTCTACGACATCGCCGTGCTGGCCGAGCTGGCGCACGCGCATTCCGCGCTGCTGGCAGTGGACAACTGCTTCTGCACGCCGGCGCTGCAGCGGCCGCTGGCCATGGGCGCTGACCTGGTGGTGCACTCGGCCACCAAATACCTCGACGGTCAGGGGCGCGTGCTCGGTGGCGCGGTGCTCGGGGCGCGTGCCCTGATCGAGGAGCCGCTCACCGCCTTCCTGCGCAACGCCGGGCCGACGCTTTCCCCGTTCAATGCCTGGGTCATCCTGAAGGGATTGGAGACGCTCAAGCTGCGCATGCAGGCCCATTGCGCCGGGGCGCTGGCGTTGGCGCAATGGCTCGAGGCCCATCCGAACGTGGAGCGCGTGTTCTACCCCGGGCTGCCGAGCCACCCGCAGCATGCGCTGGCATTGCGCCAGCAAA
>JAHCKU010000225.1 GCA_026125625.1 Burkholderiales bacterium
ACGTCCGGGAAAGGCGTGAGGACGTCCTGGAATTCATAGCGCCGCCACGCGTAGCGTCGGGCTGCCAGGCTCCAGGCCATGGCCCGTTCCTGCTGGCTTTCGACCATGACAACGTTCAGGCGTGACGATGCGGCATATTTGCTTCGCTGGGCGCGACCGCTGCACAAGCCCAGCCTGTCCTGTCCGAATACCCGGGACACGCCCATGCTGGAGTCCGCATTCCATCCGCAATCCGCTTCGTCCAGACACGTAGTTTCGACAAACATCCCGTCCTCCCACAGCGCTCAGCCGTTCGTGGTTCTAAATACTGTAAAAATTTACAGTATCCCGCACATTTCACAAATCGAAGTGCGGTTTAGCAAGCTCGGTGCCAGAAAGAAAAAGCAACGCAAATACAGAGCGATATAGGCCAAAAGATAGCCTCACCAGAGCCCTCTCGTCGGGCCTTGGAGACATCGCAACAACTTTCGGGATGCCATGCAACTAAAGCGATGCAGGCGCCGGGCTCGAGCTGCTGCACCGGCGTCGACGAACACGTCATGAAATCTTTTTCTTCCGTGCGCAACGCCTGACGACCAGCATCATGCGCGTGACATGTGACAGTCGATGCTGCGCAGTACGAAGCATGCCGTTCATTGAGACGATAAACAACTGTCGTCGGTTAACGTCAGCCATGAAGAAATCCGCCGACGCGCCGATGATGGTGAAGATCCGGCCTGAACAGCCGCCCGTATCCTATGGACAGGCGGGCCGCAGGCGGGCCGTGGAAATCTCATGGAAGCCTTAGGAGAGTCTGTTGTCGTCGGCTGTTACCGGTCTGCTCGATGCATTCCGCGAGTGGTTCGAGATCATTCCTGCCACCACGCCGGAACTGAAGCAATGCGCGTTTCGGATCCGTCATAGCGTCTATTGCGAGGATCTGGGCTTCGAGCCCAGCAAGGCCGACGGCCTCGAGATGGATCAGCACGATCGCAATGCGCTACACGTGCTGACGCGTCATCGCCCGACGGACTCGTTCATAGCCTGCGTGCGCCTGGTACGCGTGCCGGTCGAGCAGCCGGGTGAACTGCTCCCGTTCGAACAATTGTGTACCAATGTGAATGCGGGCATCGTGCCGACCGAGCCGGTGCAGAGGCTGCACATCGCCGAGGTATCGAGGCTGGCGGTCGTGCGCGGATTCCGCCGGCGCAAAGGTGAAATGGAGCAGGAAGCACCCGGTACCGCCGAAGCCGATTTCGCCGGCACACCCCGCCAGCGCTTTCCTCACCTCCTGGTAGGCCTGTATCTGGGCGTGATCGGCACTGCCGCATTGCACGAAATAGAGCGGCTGTTCGTGCTGACCGAACCGCGTCTGGCCGGCCATCTGCGCAATCTCGGGCTGCAGGTGCATCAAATCGGGCCGCCCGTGGAGCACCGGGGCCTGCGCATACCGTCCATGATCCATACCGCTTCGGTCGCCCAGGGGCTGCGGCCGATGATACGACCCTTCTACGACCATATCCGAAACGCTCTGGAGCTGGCCTATTCCGGGCAGAGCTCAGTGTCGATACGTCAGCACACTCAGGATTCTAGATAGCCCGGCGCAACTGTTCTGCGATCGGCATACGCGACACCCGCCAGGCAGGTGCCAGTGCCGCCAACACTGTCGCCACGAATCCCACGGCGAAACCCTTGGCCATCACGGCAGGGGTGAGCAGAATACGTGCGGTGTAGCCGAGGTCCGCGTTCGGCGGTGGCGGCATCGGAATGCCTACCGCGGAAACCACCCAGGCAAGCCCGGCACCTGCCACGACTCCCAGCGCAGCACCGCACGCGGCCAGTATCGTGTTCTCGAGAAGCACCAGCATGAACACGTCGACGTTGCCGTTGCCCAGCGCCCGCATGGTGCCGAACTCTCCTACGCGCTCCAGGACTGCCATGTTCACGAGATTGACCACGCCGAGGCCGACCATGACCAGGATGATCAGCTCGAGCACGCCCAGCTGCCTGCGATAGAGCGCTACGGTCTTCTCGTAGAAATCGTTCAGCTCCATCCAGGTCTTCACTTCGAGTCCGTATCCTTTCAGCGATCGCTCGAGTGTCCGTGCCACGGCGCCGGTAGCGGCCGTATCCTCGAGCAGTATCACGAGGGAATTCACTCCGGAGGTGGCGACCAGCTCCTGCGCGGCAGGCAAGGCAATCCTCACCGCTCGTGCATCGAAATCCTTGGAGAAGCTCCTGAACGTCCCGACGACCTCGAAATCCAGAGTGTTCAATGCACCGTCGCCGATGCTCGCCAGCAGATTGATCCGATCGCCAGGCACGAGCTTCAACGCCGAGGCGACACCTTCTCCCAGCATCACCCCATATGCATCCTCGGGTGTCAGCGCGCGTCCGGAAGCCATCTGCATGGAGGTTCCCAGTCTGGCTTCTGCCTCCGGCTCGACGCCTTCCACCAGTACCGAAAGATCCACTCTGCCATTGTTGAGCAGCGCGGAAAAACGAATTCGTCCTGCGACTTGCTCGACCTGCCGGACCCCACCGATCGATGCGCGGCGATCCTCCACGTCATCGATCAAATATTTCTCGGGAGAGCGAGAGCCGTACGTCACGAAGCCCGCCTTGCCCACCTGCACGTGGCCCGACTGCGAGTGTATGAGCGCCTCGCCCAGCTGCTGGAAAAGATCTTCGATGAAACCGCTTGCCAGCATGAGGCTGCTTACGCCGGTGACGATCGCAAGCATCGTCATCAGCGTACGCGCGCGGTTTCGGAGCAGGTTGCGCCGGGCCAGGCGCAACAACTGCTGCCAGCTACTTTCCCTGCCGAATCGCATCGACGATCGTCATTCTCGACGCACGCGTCGCCGGCACGATTGCACCGACCAGAGCGCTTGCGACCACGAACATGAAACCCTTGGTAACCAGTCCGGGCGTCAACAGGATCTCACCGACATATCCCCTCGCCATCCCGGGCGGCGGAGGCATGGGAATGCCGACGGAGGAAATGAATTTTGCGGCAGCAAACCCCGCTGCAACGCCCAGCACCGCACCGACCAGGCCAAGCATGAGTCCCTCTACCAGAAACCGGCGTAGCAGAACCCGGGAAGTCGCACCCAACGCCAGGGCCGTGCCGATCTCCCCGGTACGCTCCACCACGGCTATGGTCATGCAATTGGATATCGTCAGCACGACGACCAGCACGACGATGAAATCCAGCATCCCCAATTGCTTGGAAAACAGCACCACGGTCTTGCGATAGAAATCGGACAGCGCATACCAGGACGTCACCTCGTATTCCGCGGGCTCCAGGCTCGATTCGATCTGCGTGATGACCTTTTCCGTACGCTCCGTATCTCTCAGTGCCACAACCCAGGTCGTAGCCCCCTCGACCCGCAATAACTCGCGGGCCATGGAAATCGGCATGCGCACGGCCACGTCGTCGTACGCCTGGGTCGCGGTTGCGAATAGACCGCTGACCGTGGCCTCCACGGCATTGATGCTGCCGGTATGGGTGTTGACCAGCATCACCACCCGGTCACCGACTTTCGCCCCCAGGTTCTGCGCCAATCCCTCCCCCAGCATTACCTCACGCGATGAAGCATCGTCGGAAAGCGGCTGCCCATCGACGATCAGCATCGACCGCGACAGAGGTTCTTCGAGCGCCGGCTCCAGACCCTCTCCAAGAAACGACAGGCTGGCATCGCCAAAGCTGAGCAGGCCGCTGAAGCTCAGGCGGGGTGCAAGCGTCTCGATCTGATCCTGCTGAACCCTGGACGCGAGGTCAGGCAGCTGCTGCGGAAGCAGATAGGACAACGGATCCGAACGTCCGGCTTGCTGATAGCCGGGACGGGTGATCTGCACATGACCCAGGCCGCTGCGGATCGTGCCCTCGCGCATGGCCCAGAAGATCCACTCGATGAAACCGGAGGAGAGCATCAGGGCCATCACACCGAATGCCACTGCCCCCACCGCCACTGCCGAGCGGCGTTTGCGTCGGGTAACTTCCTTCATTGCCAGCGCAAGATCGATGCGCAGATGGCGAACGAGCCGGGAAACCTCGCGTGCAAGCCTGGCAGAACGAGTGGATCGCCCCCCTTCCTGGCTGACTGTTCGCTTCGACGCGTTTCGACGTTGCATGCCGGAAATCCGGTTCTGAGCCCTGTTCTCTTCGTGCCACTGCCACACGTGCACCTCGTTTACGGCATCGCAGCGCCTGTCCTGAGACCACAGACGGCATCCCCTATCCATGGGTGTCGTTGCGAGGAGGCGAACGCCGTGTTGGCAGCAGAAACAGCACGGGCCCCATGCGGGGCCCGTTTGAAGGTGGGCAGTTGGCGTGATCGGATCAGCCGGCGCGTCGCCGGATGATTCCGAGGCCAAGGAACAGCGCGCCGAGCAGAGCGATCAAGCCGGGCTCGGGAATCAAGAGCGGTACGGCGGTGATGCCGAATCGGGCTTGAAAACTATTGGCCTGGTTTTCTGCCGTCACCAGCCCGACGCATTCACTGCCGGCACCCGCGGCCTGGCAGGCTGCGCCGCTGAGGCTATCCAATCCATCCAGCAGCAGCGTGACCGTGTAGCGGAAGTCGTCCAGGACGAACGAGGTGACGAGGTTTTCCGGGTTCACGAGCACGAAGATGTCGGGACAAGGAACATCGCCGGTGGCGCAAGGCCCGGCGTTCGCCGTCTCTCGAAAGAGAATATCGAACTCGGCAGCAAGCGGGGGAAGAGTCGCCCCCGGAGGCAGCAGCGGCGTAAGCAGCAGACGCGTCGCGAGGCTGGTATCCGTCAGCGCGTCGCCGGTCTGCTGAATGGTGAAGTTGTTGTGCGTCAGGGTGGCGCCGTCGACCAGGTCCTGATTCGTGAGCAGCGCAGGAGGCGGACCGATTATCGGATCCGTGACCGTCAGGGAGCTTTGCAGCCCAAGAGGATTGGATCCAGACACCGAGGACGGCAGCCCCCAGCTCAATACGGTCGGCAGGCCGAGCGTTCCGATGTCGCTTCCGACGACACCATACGTATTGCCCGGTCCTTGCACAGGGTTGTAGTCGAAGAACCCGCTACCAACCTCGTACTCCCAGCTGGTGATGAGTACGGCCTTTGCCGGCGCTGCGCACAATCCTCCTGCGAGGAGTAGAGCTAAAAGTACCGGTTTCCCTGCTTCCGATAGCTTGAATCTCATGACAGGCCTCCATCTGGCTGGCGGACAAGTCCGCAGCAACTGCCAGCCAGCGATGTACCTGACAAATCTTTAACGATTAATCAATCAGATATGAATCCATGGCGGACCAAACGGGTGGTGTCTGTCAAATAACCCGACACTTTACGGTCAGCCAAAATGCTCACCAAAAAAAGAAAGCGGCCCCCGAAGGGGCCGCTTTTTCCTGCAATACCCTTACCGGATAAGGGCTTAGGCGGTGCGGCGGCGAACCACTCCGGCGCCAGCCACCAGCAGACCCAGCAGTGCAACCGTACCGGGTTCCGGCACTTGCAACTGAACGGCGGTGATCATGAACCGGGTCTGGAAGGACGTCGACTGATTCTCCTGGGTGATCAGGCCAACGCAAGGTCCGGCGACTCCAGCTGCTGCGCAGGCTGCATTCGACAGGTCCGTCAACCCTTCCAGCAACAGCGTCACGGTGTACTTGTAGTCGTCCAGGACGAATTCCTGCACCAGGTTGCCGGGGTTCAAGAGAACGAAGATGTCCGCGCAGGGCGTATCGCTCGGCGCCGGG
>JAHCKU010000226.1 GCA_026125625.1 Burkholderiales bacterium
CGCGCGTCGGCCGTCAAGGTCGCGCCGATGCGCTGCGCGCGCTCATGCATGCCGAGCAGGCCGAAACCTTCGTGCTGTCCGCGCGGGTCGAAGCCCAGGCCGTCATCGGCCACGATCAGGGTCACGGCCTCTTCCGACCAGGCCAGCTGCACGCGCACCTTGGTCGCTCGGGCATGCTTCAGTACGTTGGTCACGCACTCCTGCGCAATGCGCAGCAGCTCGGCCTCCACTTCCCGGTCCAGAACCAGCGCCTCGCCCTGCACCTCCAGCGCTGCGTCGACGCCGGTGGGATCGAAGCGCCGGACCTGAGCGTCCAGCGCCGCAGCCAGCATCACCGGTTCTGGTCCGGGCCGCAGCGCCCGCACCGACAGCCGCGCCTCGTCCAGGCAGCTGCGGGCGAGATCGCGAGCGTGCTGGATGTGCTCCCGGGCGAGGGCGACGTTGCCCTTGCGCAGAGTGCGTTCGGCCGCTTCGAGGTTCACCACCACGCCGGTGAAACCTTGGGCCAGGGTATCGTGGATGTCGCGCGCGATGCGATTGCGCTCGCCCAGGACCGCCGCCTCGCGCGCGCCTTCACCCAGGCGCGCCATCTGCACCGCGAGCGTGGCCTGGTTGGCGAGTGCCTCGGCGAGATGGATCTTGCTCTCGAACTCCGCCGGATCGGTGCGGCTGCTGCGTACGCAGATCCAGCCCACCGTCTCCCTGCCGAGCACCATCGGTACGGTCAGCAAGGTGCGCACGCCCAGCGAATTGATGTAGGCGCGGTTCTCCTCCGGCATGCCGGCCACCGCGTTGCTGAGCACGTAGGTCTCCGGATGCAGCACGGGGAAGGTGGACACGCCGCGGCCGCCGACCGGCAGCGGCTGCAGCACGGCCGGATGATGGGACTGGCTGGCGGAGATAATGCGCGAGTCGAGGTATTCCAGATGCAGGCGGATGCTGCCGGTGGCCGGATCGGGAAACCATAGCGTGCCGCCCACGCCTTCGAGATGCTGTACCGTGACCTTCAGGACGTGACCGAGGAAATTGTCGAGGTTCGATCCGGCCAGCATGCCGAGCGACTCGATCAGCATCTGCGACTGGCTGCGTGCCAGCTCTTCCGCATGCCGGTGCTGAATCACCTCCTGCTCCAGGACACGGCTGCTGTGCTCGAGCTCGCGAATGCGCGCCTCGAGCGCCGCCACCACGTGCGGCAGCGCCGCCTTTTCCGCAGGCGCCTGCTGGGGCGGCACGGGATCCGGTGTGGCAAGGTGCTGCAGCAAGGGCGCCCCCAGGGTGAAATCGCGACCCCAGTCTATACTGCCTCGCTGATCCGCCGTCAACCGCAACCCCGGTGCGAAGCGTTTTAGCAGGCTTCACGGCAAGCCTCGCCACCCCACTCACCAGGAGACAAGATGATCGGATGCACGCGCGCACGCGCTCTGCTGCTTTTCACCGGCCTGGCGCTCGGCGCCGCGCACGCCCAGGAGCCGGTTGCCAACTCGCTGACCATCTACAGCAGCACCCAGGCCGGCGGCGTTCCCCCCGAGGTGTTTCGTGGCGGCGGGCGCCAGGGCTATGCAATTCCAGGCTACGCGGTGGTGCGCCACGAACGGCCGATCGAGCTGAAGTCCGGGCGCAACGAGGTGCGCTTCACCGACGTCGCCGGGCTCATCGATCCCACCACCGTTTCCTTCAAGTCCCTGACCGACGCCGCGGGCACGCGCGTGATCGAGCAGAACTTCCAGTTCGACCTGGTCGACACCGACAAGCTGCTGCAGAAGTACATCGACCGCGAGATCGTGGTCGAGCAGACGCGCGGCGAGACGGTCGAGAGCATCACCGGCACGCTGCTGTCCACTTCGGGCGGCCTGGTGCTGCGCCTGGCCGACGGCACGGTGCGCACCATTCCGCAGCATTCCGGCGTGCAGCTGCCCGATCTGCCCGGCGGCCTGATCACGCGGCCCACGCTGGTGTGGGACATCTCCGCCAGGAAGGCCGGCGAACAACTGGCGCGCGTCGCCTATCAGACCGGCGGTATCACCTGGTGGGCGGACTACAACCTGGTGTTCGCGGAAGGCGCGGATGCCAACAGCTGCCGGCTCGACGTCGGTGCCTGGGTGAGCATCCTCAACCAGTCCGGTGCCTCCTATCCGGACGCGCGCATCAAGCTCATCGCCGGTGACGTGCACCGCGCGCCGCCGCCCGGGATGCCCATGAGCGCGCGTGCGGCCTCAGCGGAAGTGATGGCCGATCAGGCCAAGGGCTTCGAGGAGAAGGCCTTCTTCGAATACCATCTCTACACCCTGGGACGCCCGAGCTCGCTGCCGGACAACTCCACCAAGCAGATCGAGCTGTTCCCGCAGGTTGCCGACGTGCCATGCGAGCGCACTCTGGTCTATCAGGGACAGGATCGGTTCTGGGGCTATGCCGGCAGTCCGTATACCGAGCGCACCTTCGGTGTGACGGGCAACAGGAAGGTCGATGCCTATCTGAGCTTCAAGAACGTCAAGGACATCGGCATGGGCGTGCCGATGCCGGCCGGACGCGTGCGCGTGAGCAAGCTGGACACCGCCGACGACACGCTCGAGTTCATCGGCGAAGACCGCATCGATCACACCCCGCGCAACGAGACCATCCTGCTCAAGCTTGGGTCGGCTTTCGACGTGGTCGGCGAGCGCAAGCAGCTCGACTACAGCGTGGACTCCAGCCGCAAGACGATCACGGAGACGATCGAGGTGCGGTTGCGCAATCGCAAGGAAGAGCCGGTGCGCGTGGTGGTGAAGGAAGCGTTGTATCGCTGGGTCAACTGGAAGATCCAGACGAGCACGCATCCCTATGACAAACAGGACGCCAGCACCATCCACATTCCGGTCACCGTTCCCGCCGACAAGGAGACGGTGGTGCGCTACACCGTGCGCTACAGCTGGTAGGTACAGGCGGGCGCCCGCGTGACGATTCGGCCGGCGCGGGCGTCGGCGCCCGATGGGCGTTCAGAGCTTCCCTAAGCGCAGCACCTTGTAGCGCGCGATTTCGTAGCCGGCGCCCTGCGCCGTCAGGCGCAGCGGCACCAGGCGATAGCGCTGGTCGTAGGCGCGCATCTCGCAGGCCAGGCTTGGCGAGAACGTGCCCTTGCGCAACAGCAGGGTCACTTCGTCGGTGGGCTGGTCGCGGCCCGAAAGCAGGGCACACAGCACGCCTTCCGCGGGGAGGAACTGATTTCCCGCGCTAAGCGGGAGCAAGGTCACACCGGCACCGCCTTGCGCGATGATCTCGATGCCCACGGTGCGGCCGTTGCCGTCGTCTCCTTCGTCGCGCGCCAGACGCCGCACGATGCCCGTGCTCCACGTATTCTCATCGGCCTTGCGCAGCGCGAGCAGCGCGCCGACTTCGAGCCAGCGTCCGTTGGGGCTGGTCACCAGGGCGTGCATGCCGCTGCGGCTCTCGTTCTCGACCAGCCACTGCTCCTGCTCGCTCACGAACGGATAGTCGAGCGTCAATCCCGATACGTGCGCGGCGATCTCGTCGAAGTCGTGCACGACGCTGATGCGCTGTGCATGGCGACGGCGCTCATGCCGGCGCAGCGGCAAGGTCGGACCCCAGTGCCGTATCAGGTGACGCACCGTGGCCAGAACACTCTCCTCGTCGAATTCCTCGATCAGGCGGCGCGTGGCGACTTGCAGCGCCTGCTCCTGGATCTCGGCCTCGATTCCTTTCAGGTGCTCCAGGGCCTGGCAGGCACCGAAGGCGCGCGAGGAGCGCGTGAGCTTGGTATGCATCTCGATGCGCTGCGGGCCGGCATCGGACTGCAGATCGACCAGATGCCGCAGCGATTCCGCGGTATGCGTGGCCAGCACGAGCTGGCTGGCGCAAAGCGCAATCAGGCGATCGGCGATCTCGATCTGCTGCGGCAGCAGGGATTGTGGGGATGCCACGGCCAGCAGCAGCGCGCGCAGGAATTCCTCTTCCACCGACGAGTCCTGCTGCGCATTTCGATAGGGGGTGGTGCGCAAACGTGCGATGCCGCCGGCTTCGGCCAGCGCATACAGTGCTCCGACATCGCTCCACTGCCGCGGCTCCAGCGGGCTGTAGCGCAGGTAGTGCCACTTCATGCGCATGGCCTGTGCGCGCATGGCGCGGGCGGCAATCAGCGCGAGCTTCGGCGTCAGCTCCAGCGCGCCGCGGGCGCCGGTCTCGAACTTGTGCAGACAGTGCCGATAGCCCTGGCCGATCTGCTCCAGGTAGGTGGATACGCCACGCCAGATCTGCTCCTCCTGGAACTTGGTGAGCTTGCGCTGGCGCGCGAGATAGTCGCGCATCACGCCGCGATAGTGCGGCCGGCCGCCGCGGTCGAGCAGATCGACGACGTCCAGGGCCTGCTGCGGCGTGACCTCGTCCGCTGCGCGCAGGCGGTCCAGATGGCCCGACAAGGCACACAGCGACACCAGGGGTTCATTGCGCGGGAGGGCCTGGATCAGGGCGTTGGCGGCGCTGACGGGATCGGCAGGACGCTCGCCTTTCTTGCTGCTCTTGCTCAGTCCGAACATGGCAATGGCTCGTGAAGACGGGCCAGCCTTAAGCAAGGGGCGGGCCGGAGGCCGGCACATGCGCTATTCTGCCTGCCCATGACACCAGCCGACATCGAAGCCGCAGCCGCGCGCATCCAGCCTTTCGTGCGCCGCACGCCCACGTTGGAAATGGAGGCGCGTGCCTTCGGCTCGCTCGCCCGCCTCACCCTCAAGCTCGAACTGCTGCAGCACGCCGGGTCGTTCAAGCCGCGCGGTGCGTTCAACCGCATCCTGTCTGCCGATCCGGTGCCCGAAGCCGGTGTGATCGCTGCCTCCGGCGGCAACCACGGCGCGGCGGTGGCCTACGCTGCGCGCCAGCTGGGGCATCGCGCCGAGATCTTCGTTCCCGAGCCGACGCCCGATGTGAAGGTCGACCGCCTGCGGCGCTACGGCGCACGCGTGGTGCTGATCGGGGCCAGCTACGCCGAGGCGTGGGTGGCGAGCCAGGCGCGCGCGAGAGAGACCGGCGCGCTGGAAGTGCATGCCTACGATCAGCCCGAAGTGGTGGCCGGGCAGGGCACCCTGGCGCGCGAGTTCGAGCAGCAGTGTGCGGGGCTGGACACGGTGTTCGTGGCGGTGGGCGGCGGCGGCCTGGTCGGCGGCGTGGCGGCGTGGTTTGCCGGTCGTGTCAAGGTGATTGCGGTCGAGCCGGAGCGCTGTCCGACCTTGTACAGCGCGATCCGCGACGGTGCGCCAGTGGACGTCGAGGTGGGCGGCATCGCTGCCGATTCGCTCGGCGCGCGTCGCATCGGCAGCATCGCGTTCGATCTCGCGCAACGTTACGTGGACAGCATCGTGCTGGTCAGCGACGAGGAAATCCGGCAGAGCCAGCGGGCGTTGTGGGAGAGCGTGCGCATCCTGGCCGAGCCCGGCGCCGCCGCCGCACTGGCCGGCCTGCGCTCGGGCAAGTATCAGATCGCCAGCGGCGAGCGCGTCGGCGTGATCGTGTGCGGCGGGAATACCGATCCGGCGAAGTTCGCGGCGTAGGCGATACCACCCCCGGCCTTCGCTGCTTTATGCTCCGAAGGGGTACGGCTCCTCCTCGATGAGGCGGGGAAGACAACCGATGCATCGCCACCGACTTCCCCTCCTTGGAAAGGAGGGGTGCCGCCGAAGGCGGCGGGGTGGTTCGTATCTACACCACACCACCCCGGCGCTTCGCGCC
>JAHCKU010000227.1 GCA_026125625.1 Burkholderiales bacterium
AGCTCGCGCAGGAAGATGGGCGCCAGCGTCGAGATGGCCCCCGGCTCGTCGAGCAGCTCCAGCAGTCGGCCAATCGGCTTCAAGATGGCAGGCGTCAGGGCACCGATGCCGATGCTGCCGCTGGCAGCCCTCTCCCGGGGCAAGGGGATGCTCCCGTGCGCAATCAGCTCGGCGATCGTGCGCAGATCGAGGCTCACGGCCAGCCCCAGGCAGGGCACATCCGGGCTGGCCTGGACCACTACGGAACTGGCAGGCAGGTCCAGCGACGTGATGAGGTAACGGGATGCGTCGTAGCTGAAAGCGCCATCGCCCACCAGCATCTGCTTTTCACCCTGGACGACGACCACGATGCTGGGCGGGATGATGCAGTAATCCGGCGGCAGCACCCGCTCACGCCGGAAAAGCGTCAATCCAGGCACCGGGGTGGAGGCATCAGAGATGCCTTGGGTCCATCGGTCGATGACCTGCGCAAGTGGCTCGCACAAGGTGCTGCAAAGTTCGTTCATGAGTTGGCCGCGCGTGGGGAGAGGGCCTGTGGCCCAACAGGAAACTTTACTCCGGAGCGCAATTTTCTGCCATAGAACAATTTCAATAAATCGGATCAGGCAATAAAACAAGAGGATCGTTGTATAGGGTCCTGGCCTCGGAGCCACACAATTCTTCTCATCGCCAGAGCACCACGATGACGGATTTCGAAGCGCTCAGCCATCCAGACGAATCCAACTTCCGAGCGAATCAGCAGCCATGAGCGAACCTCTCATCCACACCGCAAACCAAGAGCCTTCAAGCGCTCGCCGAGAGTTCCTCCAGTCGGCCGTTCTTGCCGGATCTGCCGCTTTCCTTGCCGGCCTTCCCGGGCTTGCACGGGCAACTTCCACCACTGCCAACGAGGTAACGCATATGCAATTGACGCAAGAATGGGACAAGACCTTTCCCAAGAGCGAGAAGGTCGATCACAAGAAGGTGACTTTCAAGAACCGCTACGGCATCACCCTGGCAGGCGACCTGTATGTGCCCAAGAACGCCACGGGCAAGCTTGCGGCCCTCGCCGTCAGCGGCCCGTTCGGCGCCGTGAAGGAGCAATCGTCCGGTCTTTACGCCCAGACGATGGCCGAACGCGGCTTCGCAACGCTGGCATTCGATCCGTCTTTCACCGGCGAAAGCGGCGGGGAGCCACGCAACGTGGCCTCACCTGACATCAACATCGAGGACTTCAGTGCCGCGGTGGACTTTCTGGGACTGCAAGCCGTCGTTGACCGCCAGCGCATCGGCATCCTGGGCGTGTGCGGCTGGGGCGGCATGGCGCTGGGCGCTGCCGCTGTGGACAAGCGCATCAAGGCCGTTGCCACCAGCACCATGTACGACATGACGCGCGTCATGTCCAAGGGCTACAACGACAGCATGACGCCTGCGCAGCGCCAGCAGACGCTGGAGCAATTGAGCCAGCAGCGCTGGGCCGACGCAGAAAAGGGCACACCCGCCTACGGTCCCGTCTCACTCGAACTCAAGGGCGGCGAGCCGCAGTTCGTGGTGGAGTACGCGGCCTATTACAAGTCCAAAGATCGCGGCTTCCACCCCCGCGCGATCAACTCGAACGCAGCGTGGACCCTCACCACACCGCTGTCGTTCATGAACCTGCCGATCCTGAGCTACATCGCGGAAATCTCGCCGCGCCCGGCGCTGTTCATCCATGGTGAGAAGGCGCATTCCCGCTACTTCAGCGAAACCGCCTACGCGGCGGCGGCCGAGCCCAAGGAACTCGTGATCGTCCCTGGAGCCAACCACACCGATCTGTATGACCGTCTGGATGTCATCCCCTTCGACAAGCTGTCGTCCTTCTTCCAGCAGCACCTGGCTTCGGCATGATGGCTTGGCGCGCGTGCGTGGCAACGCTGCTGGCAGGGGCCGCCATGCTGGCATGTGCCGAAGAGACCGCAGGCGCTTCCCGAGCCAAGGCCTCCCACCCATCGGCCACATGGCGCCAAGGAGTCATTTCCATGAACATCCAACTCACGATCAACGGACAGGTGCTTGCCGCCACGCTGGAGGACAGCGCCGCTGCGCGCGACTTTGCCGCGCTGCTGCCGCTGACGCTGGACCTGGAGGACTACGCCGCCACCGAGAAGATCGCACAGTTGCCCAGGAAGCTCTCCACGACAGGGGCGCCAGCAGGCATCACGCCCGCCATCGGCGACATCACCTACTACGCGCCCTGGGGCAACCTGGCCATCTTCTACAAGGATTTCGGCCACGCCACCGGCCTGGTCAAGCTCGGCCACATCGAGGGCGACATCCAGGTGCTGCGCGGCCGGGGACCGCTCAAGGCACGTATCGAAGCCGTCGGGAAAAACTGAGCCCGCCGGCCATGCTCAACCCTCCACATTGAAAGGAACCGCCATGGAACTCAAACGCGCCGGATCTCAACCATCCACCAAGGGGCCTGCCGAGTGGTTCACCGGCACGGTCCGCATTGACCCGCTGAACGCCCCGCCGGCACCGGCCCGCGTGTCCTGCGCCGCCGTGACCTTCGAGCCGGGCGCACGCACGGCCTGGCACACGCACCCGCTGCGCCCGACGCGGATCCTCACCGCGGGCTGCGGCTGGACGCCGTGCGCCGGCGAGCCGATCGGCGAAATCCGCGCCGGCGACGTCATCTGGTGCCCGCCGGGCCACCGGCACTGGCACGGCGCCTCGCCGACCACGGCCATGACCCATATCGCGATCCAGGAAGCGCTCGACGGCAAGAACGTCGATTGGATGGAGCACGTCTCCGACGAGCAGTACCTCGCCGGGCCGCCGCGCGGCTGAATCGACCTCACCAAGAAAGGAGACCCATGCGTTCTTTTTTCAACCTCGCCTTGTGTGCGGCCGCCTTGCACACCGGCCTGGCCTTGGCCGCAGAACCCCAGGACGGCACCGCTGCCGCAGATAGCGTGCAGCAAATCACCCGCGCGGGAGAACAGGCCTCGGCCGCTGGGCCGGCCGAATTCTTCACCGGCCGGGTGCGGGTCGATCCGGTCTGGCCCGCCGACAAGAACATCAACGCCTCCGGCGGCCTGGTCACCTTCGAGCCTGGCGCGCGCTCGGCCTGGCACACGCATCCGGCCGGCCAACGCCTGGTGGTGACCTCCGGCGTCGGCATGACGCAGGAATGGGGCAAGCCCGTGCAGGTCATCCGGCCCGGCGATGTGGTCTGGTGCCCGCCCGGCGTCAAGCACTGGCATGGCGCGGCTCCCGGCACGGCGATGACGCACCTAGCCGTGACCGGCACGGTGGATGGCAAGAACGTCACATGGATGGAGAAAGTCACCGATGAGCAATACAACGCCCGCTAAGCACCACCGCGCGCGCCGCTGCGCCACCGCGTTCGCTGTCGTCCTGGCGATGGCGACCGCTGTGAGCAACGTCGCCCAGGCACAGGAGACCCGACCGATGAACCCGACCCAAGCCAGCGCGTCCGAAACCCTGAACGCGCGCCAGCAGGCCATCGTGCCCGTCGCGGCCTTTGCCGCCGCGGGCGACATGGCCAAACTCAATGCCGCCCTGAACCAGGGGCTGGACGCCGGCATGACCGTGAGCGACGCCAAGGAAATCCTGGTGCAACTCTATGCCTATGCCGGCTTCCCGCGCAGCCTGAACGCGCTGGGTGAACTGATGAAGGTGCTGGATGCACGCAAGCAGCGCGGCATCCAGGATGCACCGGGCCGTGAACCCAGCCGTGCGATTCCGAAGGGCGACGCGCTGCTGGCCGCCGGCAAGGCCAACCAGACCAAGCTCTCGGGCGGGCCGGTCGAAGGGCCGCTGTTCGACTTCGCGCCCACCGCGAACGAATACCTGCGCGCCCACCTGTTCGGTGACATCTTCGAGCGCGACAACCTCGACTGGCAAAGCCGCGAGCTGGCCACCGTGGGCATGCTGTCCGCGCTGCCCGGCGCGGAATCGCAGTTGCAGGCGCATATGAAGATCAGCATGAACACGGGCCTGACGGCAGGCCAGTTGCGCCAAATCACCCAGGTGCTGTCCTCGCGCGTGGATGCCAACATGGCCCGCCGCGCAGGCGAGGCGCTGGACCGGCATCTGGCAACGCTTCCTGCCGCCAAGCAGTAGTGCGCTCGAACAGATCGAAAGCGAGAACATCATGATCAAAGACAAAGTCATCATCATCACCGGCGCGTCGTCCGGCATCGGCGAGGCCACGGCCAAGCGGCTCGCCAGCAAAGGGGCCAAGGTCGTGCTTGGCGCGCGGCGTACAGACAAGCTCCAGCGGATCGTCGAGGAAATCGAGCAGCACGGCGGCCAGGCCGTGTATCAGGAACTGGACGTCACCCAGCAGCCCGACAACGACGCCATCGTCAAGCTGGCCAAGGAGAGGTTTGGCCGCGTGGATGCCATTTTTCTCAATGCCGGTCTGATGCCGACTTCGCCGCTGTCCGCGCTGAAGACCGGCGATTGGCACCAGATGATCGATGTGAACGTCAAGGGCGTGCTCAATGGTGTGGCCGCGGTGCTGCCCGAGTTCCTCGCGCAGAAGTCCGGCCACGTCATTGCCACCTCGTCGGTGGCGGGCCTCAAGGCCTATCCTGGCAGCGCCGTCTATGGCGGCACGAAATGGTTCGTGCGCGACTTCATGGAGGTGTTGCGCATCGAGTCTGCCATGGAAGGCACCAACATCCGCACGACGACGATCTACCCGGCCGCCATCAATACCGAACTGCTGACGACCATCAGCGACAAGCAGTCGCTCGACCAGATGCAGGGCCTCTACGACACCTACGGCATTTCCCCGGACCGGATCGCCAACGTCGTCGCCTTCGCGATCGATCAACCCGAAGACACCACGATCAACGAGTTCACGGTCGGCCCCGCGAAACAGCCTTGGTAAGCGGGATGCGGAGTGCTTTGGCATCAGAAGAGCGGCGGCGCGCGCAGGCCACGCTGATTGCGGCGCTCCTCGGGTTCTTCGTCATCACCCTGGATGCGGTCGTGGTCAACGTGGCGCTGCCCACGTTGGCGCACGACCTCGGTGCCGGCGTGGACGGCCTGCAATGGGTGGTGGACGGCTACACCCTCATGTTCGGCGCGCTGCTGCTGTCGGCCGGCGCGCTGGTGGACCGCATCGGCGCACGTCGCGCGTTCGGCATGGGTCTGGCGGTGTTCGTCGCGGCCTCGCTGGCCTGCGGCTTAGCGCCCACGCTGGCAGTGCTGGTCGCGGCGCGTCTGGCGCAGGGCATCGGCGCGGCGGCAATGATGCCGGCCTCCATGGCGCTGATCCGCCAAGCCTATCCAGATCCGGTTCGGCGCGGGCATGCGGTGGCCCTGTGGGCCATGGGGGGTTCGGTGGCGGCGACCTCCGGCCCGGTCATCGGCGGCTGGCTGGTGGCGCTGGACTGGCGCTGGATCTTCTTCGTCAACCTGCCGGTCGGTCTGCTGACCCTGACCTTCCTGGCGCGCACGCCTGCCTCACCGCGCCGTCCGGCGCCCTTCGATGCAGTGGGCCAGGTGATGGCCGTGCTGGCCATGGGCGCGCTGATCTATGGGGCCATCGAGGCCGGCGTGTTGGGGCTGGGCGCAGCTCCGGTGTGGTCGGCCTTCATCCTGGCGCTGCTGGCGCTGGCCGTCTTCGTGTGGTCGCAGCGGCGCGGCGCGCACCCCATGGTGCCCCCGGGCCTGCTGGCGCCGCGCAATGCCCGCATTTCGAT
>JAHCKU010000228.1 GCA_026125625.1 Burkholderiales bacterium
AAATGCGCGTACCGGCTCGAAGAAGACGTCGACTCTATCCACGGAGGCCTCCTTGTGCTTGTGCGGCGGGCGTTTTTCGCATCCTACCCGGCACCGGACCCTGCGCGTTCACGGCAGGCCGCTCTGGCGCAGGATGCCGCGCAGGGGAATCGCCATCCAGGTGGGCCGGTTGTCCATTTCGTAGCGCAGCTCGTAGAACACCTTCTCCACCTCGAACAGCGTGATGAGTCCGCGCATCTGCGCGAACTCGCGATACAGCAGGCCGCCGGCGGTGGCTTGTGCATAGGCATCGAGGAACACGCGCCGCACCTCGCGCTCCCAGGTGCCCACCAGCGACTCGAGACGCGCGCCGTCGTCCGGCCACTGCGCAGCGGCATCGATCAGCGTGCTGGCCTGCGCATAGTCGAACGAACGCAGCATGGAAGCCACGTCGCGCATGGGAGAGTGCTTGCTGCGTCGCTCCTCGATGCTGCGGGCGGGCTCACCCTCGAAATCGGTGATGACGAAGTCGTTGCGATTGAGCAGTACCTGCCCCAGATGGTAGTCGCCGTGGTAGCGGATCTTCGCTGCCTGCACCTCGGCCGGCGCGAAGGCATCGATGCGTGCCAGGATCTCCTGCCGCTGCACCAGCACCTGCTCGGCCAGCGTGCGTGTGGGCTCGGGCAGCGTCGGCAGCCGCCGCTGCAGATGCTGCAAGGTCGCCGCGGCATCATCGCGCACGCGCACGCGCCAGTGCGCCAGGTCGTCCGCGGTGATCGGCTCCGGATCGAATGCCGGATCCCCGCTGCGTGTTGCCAGCGCGCGATGCAGCTCGCCGGTGCGCAGGCCCAGCGTATGCACCAGCGCCAGATAGCCGCCGTGCACTTCGGCTGGCGGCACATCCAACGCGGTACGCTGCTCTTCAAGGAAACGCGCGAGATAGGCCAGGGTGTAACCCCAGCCGTCGCCCTGGTTCTCCACGTAGCCCTGCAGCAGTGCGAGCGTGGTGGTACTGCCGGTCTCATGCACCAGCTCCAGCGCACCGGCGAGCGGTACCGCGTTCGCGAAGCCGGCGACCGTGGTCAGGAAGCGGCCCATCTCCAGCTCCGGATTCACGCCCGGGCGCAGGCGGCGGTAGCCCTTGAGGAAGAAGCGCTGTCCGAGGGTCACCGTGGTGTTGCTGCTCGAGGTCGTGGGTTGCTGCAGCGGCAGACTGCGCACGTCGTCACCGCCTGCCGCGGCGAACGCCGGCGTGCTGCTGAAGCGCAGCGATGCGCGTCCCGCGGGAAGCGTGCGGGACTGTCCCATCCATTCCACCAGCGTATGGCGGAACGACTCGTCGGCGAAGGCATCGGCCAGCACGCCGATGTTGGCCTGTTGCCGCACCCGTGCCACCATCGCCGGCTGCAGCGCGCGTGCGCGCTCCTCCTCCTGCTCCCAGGCCAATGTCAGCGGCACGAAGTAGCGTGCGGGCGCAGTGCCGCCACTCACCTCGAGCACCGCCAGCAAGGCCTGATGATCGGCAGTGGCGAGCTCGACATGCTCGACCAGCGCGGCGCGCGCGATCGGCTCGCCCTTGGCTGCGTACCAGCGCTGGCGTGCCAGAAAGCGCGGCAGCGCGTCCGTCTCGAGATTGGCGCGCACCCGCTCGGCCATGCCGATGCGCCATGGCACCACACGCTCGCGGAAGAAGGTATTCCAGCCGTCGAACAGCACCAGCACCGGCAGGTCTTCGGGTGCGATGCGCTCTTCGTGCCATTCCGGCGGTGCGGCGTTGGGCGTGAGGCGGAACCAGTAGAAACCATGCCCGGCCAGGCTCAGCAGATACGGCAGCTCGCCGATGGGTGGAAAGGTGGTGCGTCCGAGCATTTCCACCGGCACCAGGCCTCTGTAGCCGGCCAGATCCAGCTCCACCGGCTGCGCCGAGCGCGCCATGTTTGCCACGCACAGGATCACGTCGCCTTCGTACTCACGCAGGTAGGCGAGCACCTTGCGATTGCCGGGTCGCAGAAAGCGCAGGCTGCCGCGGCCGAAGGCACGCGTGGTCTTGCGTACTGCCAGCATGCGCTTCATCCAGTTGAGCAGCGAAGAGGGATCGCGCGACTGCGCTTCGACGTTCACCGCTTCGTAGCCGTACACCGGATCCATGATCGGCGGGAAGTACAGGCGCTGCGGGTCGGCGCGCGAGAAGCCGGCATTGCGGTCGGGGCTCCACTGCATGGGTGTGCGCACGCCGTTGCGATCGCCCAGGAAGATGTTGTCGCCCATGCCGATCTCGTCGCCGTAGTAGATGATGGGAGAGCCGGGCATCGACAGCAGCAGGCTGTTGACCAGCTGGATGCGGTCGATGTCGTTCTCCATCAGCGGCGCCAGCCGCCGGCGGATGCCGAGATTGAGGCGTGCGCGCGGCTCGGCCGCGTACATGCGGTACATGTAGTCGCGCTCGCGGCTGGTCACCATCTCCAGGGTCAGCTCGTCGTGATTGCGCAGGAAGATGGCCCATTGGCACGCGGCGGGGATGTCGGGCGTCTGATCCATGATTTCCACGATCGGGTGCCGCTCCTCCTGCGCAATGGCCATGTAGATGCGCGGCATCAGCGGGAAGTGATAGGCCATGTGGCACTCGTCGCCGTCGGCGAAGTAGTCGCGCACGTCCTCCGGCCACTGGTTGGCTTCCGCCAGCAGCATGCGATCGCCGTAGTGCGCATCGAGCACGCTGCGAATCTGCTTGATCACCGCGTGCGTCTGCGGCAGGTTCTCGTTGCTGGTGCCCTCGCGCTCGCACAGATAAGGGATGGCGTCCAGCCGCAGTCCGTCCACGCCCACGTCCAGCCAATAGCGCATGGCGCGGATGATGGCCTTGAGCACGTGCGGATTGTCGAAGTTCAGGTCCGGCTGGTGGCTGAAGAAGCGATGCCAGTAGTAGGCGTTGGCAATCGGGTCCCACGCCCAGTTCGAGCTCTCGGTGTCGGTGAAGATGATGCGGGTGCCGGCGTAGCGTCCCGGATCGTTGCTCCACACGTAGAAGTTGCGCTTGGTCGAACCGGGCGGTGCGCGCCGCGCGGCCTGGAACCAGGCGTGCTGGTCGGAAGTGTGGTTCACCACCAGCTCGGTGATCACGCGCAGGCCGCGCCGGTGCGCCTCGCGCACGAACTGGCGGAAATCCTGCATGGTGCCGTACTGCGGATGGATCTCGTGATAGTCCGCGATGTCGTAGCCGTCGTCCTTGCCGGGCGAGGGATAGAACGGCAGCAGCCAGATGGCATCCACGCCGAGATCGCGGATGTAGTCGAGCTTGCTGGTCATGCCGGGAAAATCACCGATGCCGTCGCCGTTGCTGTCGAAGAAGGCGCGCACGTGGGCCTCGTAGATCACCACGTCCTTGAACCACAGCGGCGGTCGCAGCGGAGAGGATACGTTCTGCTGTGGCACCTGCTCGATCTGCGTTTCGCGGTCCATGTCTCACCCGCTCACGGCGCTGGATCGTTTCATCATCTGCAGAGCTTCCCTGATGCTCACAGGAAATAGTCGAAGTCGTGCTCGGTGCGCACGCGCCGGCGCAGGCGCAGCACGTGGGCCGGCCCCTGCGCGGGATCGAGCACGACGAAGTTGCGCGCCCCGTGCCACAGATAGCGTGCGCCGGACAGCAGGTCATGCGCCTGGAACGGCTGCCGCGGGTCCATGCCCAGCGCCTCCAGGTCGAGATCCAGCCACCCCGACTGGGCATGATGCGGATCGAGATTGACCACGCACAGCACGCAGTTGCCGCCATCCTCGCTGCGCTTGCTGTAGCACAGCAGCGCGTCGTTGTCGACCGCATGAAAGCGCAGCCCCCAATCCCAATGCAGCGCCGGATTTTCGCGGCGCACGCCGTTCACGTGCGCGATGAAGGATTTGAGGCTGTCGGGGCGATCCAGGTGCCAATGCCGCTGCTGGTATTTCTCGGAGTCGAGATACTCCTCGGAGCCGGGCTCGCGCGGCTCGTGCTCCATCAGCTCGAAGGCCGGGCCGTAGATGCCGTAGCTCGCACCGAGGGTGGCTGCCAGCACCAGGCGCAGCATGAAGCCGGCGCGGCCCGAGAACTGCAGGTATTCGGTGAGGATGTCCGGGGTGTTCGGCCACAGATTGGGACGGAAGTACTCGCGCGCATCGCCCTGCGTCAGCTCGGTAAAGTATTCGATCAGCTCCTGCCTGGTGTTGCGCCAGGTGAAGTAGGTATAGGACTGCGTGAACCCCAGCTTTGCCAGCCGGTGCATCACCTTGGGCCGGGTGAAGGCCTCGGACAGGAAGATGACTTCCGGGTGCGCCGTCTTCACCTCGCCGATCAGCCACTCCCAGAATGCGAACGGCTTGGTGTGCGGGTTGTCCACGCGGAACACGCGCACGCCCTCGGCGATCCAGAAATCCACCACGCTCTTCAATTCGCGCCATAGCGCACGCCAGTCTTCGCACTCGAAGTGGAAGGGATAGATGTCCTGGTACTTCTTGGGCGGATTCTCCGCGTACTGGATGCTGCCGTCCGGCCGCTGCTGGAACCACTGCGGATGCTGCGTGACGTAGGGATGATCGGGACTGCACTGGAAGGCGATGTCCAGCGCGATCTCGATGCCCAGCGCGCGGGCGCTTTCCAGCAGACGGCGGAAATCGTCCAGCGTTCCCAGCTGCGGATGCAGCGCCTTGTGGCCGCCTTCGGCGGCGCCGATCGCCCATGGACTGCCGAGATCTCCCGCTTCGGCTTCGACGCGGTTGTTGCGGCCCTTACGCTGCGTCACGCCGATGGGATGGATGGGCGGCAGGTAGAGCACGTCGAAGCCCATGGAGGCGACGTAGGGCAGGCGCGCCTCGCAGTCACGGAAGGTGCCGTGGCGCTGAATCTCGGGCGAGGTCGAACGCGGAAAGAACTCGTACCAGGCGGAGAAGCGTGCGCGCGGCGGGTCCACGGTCACCGCCAGCACGCGATCGTACTCGGCCACCAGCTCGGGCTGCGGATGGGCGCGCATGAGCGCGTGCAGCGCCGGCTCCTGCGCCGCCTGGTAGCGCGCCTCGGCGGCTGCGGACTGGTCGCGCAGGCGCTCTGCCCAGTGCGCCAGCGCCTGCGAACCGGTGCGTTGCGCAGCCTCTTCCACCAGCGCTGCGCCGCGCAGGAACTCGACCGACAGATCCTGATCGGCCGCCCGGCGCTTGACCAGATCGCGCCGCCAGGTCTCGAAGTGATCGACCCAGGCACGTACGGTATAGAGCCAGACGCCGATGCCGTCCACCGTGAAGCTGGCCTGCCAGCGATCATTGGCCAGCGCCTGCATGAACGTGCTGCGCCACTCTGCCTCCTCCGCCCGCCGGTACAGCAGCTGCGCGCTGACACTGTCGTGCCCGTCGGTGAAGACATCCGCCTGCACCAGCACGCGCTCGCCCGGCACGCGCTTGACCGGATAGCGGCCGCAATCGAGCTGCGGCGCGACATCCTGAATGACGATCGGCCGGCTCTGCAGCCGCGCCGCGATCGATGCGACAATACGGGTATCACCGTGGCAGATGGTCGGGGTCGCGAGCGTTGTCATAGCCCCCTCCTTTCTGGGGTGTTCTTGTTAGGCGCGGGCGAAAACGCGGACATCACCTGGATCGAGCGACACCTCCATGCCGCGCTGGAACGGGGTCGCCTGGCGGCCCGGCGTCAGCTCCCGGCCGCCCTGGAAATCGCCGCCGAAGCCG